>JAGBTO010000010.1 GCA_017631285.1 Alistipes sp. | reverse complement strand
CACCAGGTATTCAAGCCACAGAACTCAATCGTCTGGAACCGCGAGTTCTTCGGCTGGCTGGACAAGTATTTGAAGGAGTAATTCCCTTATATACAAAACGTAAAATAGGCTGTCGCTCTCTGCGACAGCCTATTTTCGGTTCCTTTGAAACAATCTGTTTCCACCTCCATTGAAGTTGTATAAAAGAGTTATTTCACGGCTTGCGAAGTGCGAAAAAGCGGAGTTTACTTAAGCGTAAATGAGCATTTTGAGCACAAGTATAACGCCGAAATTACCTTTTAGACAGCTTCAACTTTTTACCACTCAAACTCCACCTTCACTCCATCAGGATTATTCTCAAACTTAACGCGATAAGTGCGTGACGCCTTATCCCACTCCGAGGCGGTAAATACCTCCTCGCCATTGAGCTTCACACTCTTGGGGCAACGCTTGAGCAACACGCGCGAAACCGAAGATGTGCGGATAGGACCTTTAGCAATATAAGAGTAGCTGCTGGATGTCACCACCTCGTCGCTCTCGCGGCTCGCCGACGCCAGCACCTGTGGCTGACCACGCTTCACTCTATCAACATTCACAAAATAGCCCTGCTCGCCTGGCTTAATCTCCTTCTGGCTATACACAGGCAACTCGGGGTCGAACAAATCAATCAGCGTACCCTTGATTGTATGTGGCTCATCCGACACGCTCTCATTCAGCACCGCCACCAAATCATACATTCCGCGCTCCAGAAGCAGCGTATTCTTAAACTGCAACTTGCCCGCCTTGGCAGCACCCTCATATAGCGACTTCACAATCTCAACAAACTCCTTCTCGCCGTTTGGCTTCAGCACATACTCCTTTGGATCCTGACGGATGATGCGCACCACACCTGCGCCATACTTATACTCGCCCGCAGCGGCTCCCGCCTCAATACCCATCTTCGAGAAGAGGTGATCGGCTGGCGCAGCATAGCTGTTGCCATTCTGGTTCCACCACTCCATAACGCTCTGGAACGGATCGGTATCACGGCAGCTATAGACCAGCACACCGCCACCCTTTACCCACTCGGCAAGATGATCGTGTGCCACTGGGTCTAAAGGCTTGAGATTTGAGTAACTCATCAGTAGCACCTCGGTGTTATCCAGCGCACCGTAGGCGAGGTTTTCGATGTGTGCGGTCTTTACGGGCACACCGCGCTTGAGGAATGGCAATGCCAGACCATAGAAGTTAGAGAGCTGCGGATCCTCATAACCATCGTGCGTAGGCAGACGCTGGAACATCAGCGAGTTAGCCATCAACACAGTGATACCCTCCGAGCCACTCACCTTGTTATCCGACAGAGGCATCTTGTTGAGCGAGTTCACCATCACCTGCATCTGCGTAGAGTAGTGACGAGGAATGTGTGAACGCTCACGGCTGTTGGCACTCACACGGTACAAGCCCTCGTAGATACGCTCTGGCCAAGGCATAATCTCGAAGTCGGCAATATTGGGATACAAGAGCTGTGCTGTGAATGTAGCCTGATAGTTTCGCTTATAGTCATCCCAATCTTTTGCTCTGTCCTCAATCGGGTCGGTGAGGAAGAACATCTTTCGTCCCGTTGGGGCGGTCATCGACTCCATAGAACCATACTCCAGATACGCGGTCTCAAACACTCGCTCTTTATCCTTGCCGTTGTAGTAGTTCGGCTCACGCGATGTACCTGTCCACACCTGCGCAATATAACCATCAACACAATCCAGCGACGCCAGACTAGCCTCGGGCGACACGATGCTCCACTGCGAGTAGTTCACAAGCGAGTGAGTTGGCACATAACACTTCACATCCATACCCTTCTGCTTGCCATACTCCTTGGCATAGGTAAATACCTCCTTCAACGCCTTGTAGTAGAGCTCATATTTCAACTTATTCGCCAACCAAGTATTTTCGGGTGACTCGTGCTGTGGTCGCCAGTCAAAGCCGTAGTAGTTCTTCCACTCACGCTTGAACGACTCACTGTATCCTGCTCTTGCCCAGAACTCGGGCTCCTCCATAAAGATTGCATCAATACCTGCGTCAATCACTCGCTTTACGTGACGCTCCTTGATATATTTAAGGTAGTTATCCGATGGCACGATGTAGGGCACCATATGTCCGTGCCAGATGGTATCGCCGTTCTGCTGCACCTGACCCTCGTCCAAATGCCACTTGCCATCCCACTCGCCCGTGAAATAGTCCTGATACTCACCCCAAGCAATACCTGTCATAAAATGGGCTTTATAACCTCTTTCACGCCACGAGCGCACACGCTCTTCAAACGTCACACGGCGCGAACGATCCGACGGATTACCACCCACACCATACACCATCACCGCATCTGCTCGGTTATCAATGGTTTCTCGCCACGCACGAGCAGTCTGAAACGTGGTTTTCACTCCATCTCCCTCAACTTTTTTCACGGGCTGTCCATTGCACGAAAGCAAGCACAACAGAGCCGCAGTCAAAACAATCGCTCTCTTCATAATTATCGATTTTTAGATTTTCATACAAATTTATGCATTAAAAAATATTTATGCCACCAAAACAACAAAAAAATGGACTTTGGCTGAAGTATTTCCACTCTACTTCAGTAGTTTCCTGTGAAGTATAACTTAAGACCAACTGGAGCTACCAAATAATATTGTGGTGGTAACTTAATGCTTTGCTATTTGATGCGTGCTGTGTTGTTCTCGATAAGTCGTAGGCGAGATACCGACAACCCTATTAAAGTATTTTCCAAAGCAGGATTGGGATGGAAAATTGAGGCGATAAGCTATCTCCTTGATGCTGATATTTGATGACAACAGCTGAGATATTGCATCTAAAATAACATGTTTTTCAATCCACTCCATTGCGCTTTTACCACTTGTCTCTTTAACTACTCTTGATAGGTGTTTAGAAGTGATGTTTAATCTGTCCGCATAAAAACTCAACTCTCGATGCTCCATATAGTTCATCTCAACAAGTTTGATAAAAGAGGCCGTCAACTCCTCGTTTCGAGAGTTTGACTCTTTATTTGTCCCGTGCAAAAAGTATCCTAAACCGAGAAAAAATGCTTTTGTCAGCAACTGTAAAATTTCCAAACGGTTCGGGTTATTGTCAATCGGTATAAGGTTACGGCACATTGACAAGTAACTATCCAATGACTCCTTCGCTCTATCTTGCAAAACTGTTTTTGGAGATGATGCTACTATATTGCTTATTGAAAATGTGTTTCCTATGCCTAAACTCGACACAAACTCGTCAGACATGATAATATAGGTAGCCTGGAAATCATCGCTTAAATCAATCAACTCAGTTATCTGCCTTGGCAAAACAATCATCATACTATGGCGCTGCAAATTGTAAATATGAGTATTCACACGCCCTTTTCCAAAGCCTGATGTGCAATAAACAACTACCACCAACGGATTACGATATGGGTGATTGGGAAGAATTGAAAATACCGGATTCTCAATAATTGCAAAGTGGTCATCAATAACATACGACGATATGTTATCATTGACAATGTATTGCTTTATCAGTTTAGACAGACTCATTGTAATAATCTACTTATTTATTGGGATTACATTCCTTATACTCAACAAAGATAAGTCAAAAGAGACCGTTTTGCAATACCAATGCGAACATCACTCAAATCATTACGAGTTATATCTCTTTTCTCGGCTTAAAATACACAATACTTTTGCAACATGAAAGTGATTTAAAATTAGTTATGTATGAATAATGTTGTTTATTTGGTAACAGGTGCTGCAGGTTTCTTGGGTAGTAATATCTGCTCTCAGCTACTCTCTCGTGGAGAGAAGGTAAGAGCGTTTGTTCTCCGCGGTGATAAAGCGGTAGAATTTCTTCCAAACGAAGTTGATATCTTTTACGGCAACCTTTGTGATAAAGAGTCATTGAGAAAGTTTTTCGATATTGAAGAGGGTGTTGAAACAATCTGTATTCATGTAGCGAGTGTTGTAACTGTGAATCCCCATTACAGCAAACTTATCTTGGATGTAAATGTTGGAGGTACAGAGAATATCATAGATATGTGCTTGGAGCACAAAGAGTGCAAGAAGCTTGTCTATGTAAGTTCCACTGGGGCTATACCAGAAAGACCACACAATGAACTTATTAAGGAGGTCGAGGACTTCGACCTCGACAAGGTCGTTGGATGGTATGCCAAGAGTAAGGCAATGGCAACAACCAATGTGTTTACAGCTGTAAGAGAAAGAGGTTTGAAGGCTTGCGTTGTATATCCTACGGGCATTATGGGACCCAACGACTATGCCATCAGCGAAACCACATCTACCATCATCAAGATTATCAAGGGCAAGATGCCTGTTGGCATTGACGGCTCGTTCAATATGGTCGATGTACGTGACCTTGCCGCGGGCTGTATCGCTGCTGCCGACAAGGGTAGAATAGGCGAGGGATATATTCTCGGCAATGAGGTTATACGCTTTAAGACAATGAGCCGAATTATCGCAAAGGAGGCGGGCTGCAACCCTGTCAAATTCTTCCTGCCGATATTTATCGCCGAAATGATTGCAAAACGAATGGAGAAGCAGGCTACCAAAACAGGCAAGATGCCTATGATGACCACCTTCTCGGTCTATAATCTAAAACGCAACAACCAATTCGATTATAGCAAAGCTGCCAAAGAACTTGGTTATAAGGTTAGACCTCTTGAGCAGACCCTAATAGACGAAGTGCGATGGTTACGAGAGAACGGATATATTTAATTAAACGTATATAATTTAATAATTTTTATATTGAATCTAAAGAGATTAATATTTTTGGTTATGCTTGGGTCAATAACTTATGCAAACGCTCAGGAAACTCAAGCGGGGTCGAAAGCAGCCAAACAAAGCACATTGATTGTGAATACAAAACACCAACAGAACAATGGCTTTTTTGAAAAAATAGGCAGACCATTCAGAAAAGGATACAAAGCCGTGGAAAATGCTATTGTTGAAAGTTATCAAGCAGTGGAAGATGGTGTGGTTGGAGCATACAAGAAGATTGAATCTAGCACTGTGAATTTTGGCAACAACGTAGTCGAAAAGTCTAATAAGTTACGACACAAATAGCATAAACCAAAGTGGTGTATGTAGAGCGAGGCACACCAGGTATTCAAGCCACAGAACTCAATCGTCTGGAACCGCGAGTTCTTCGGCTGGCTGGATAAGTATCTGAAGGAGTAAGAAATTTTACTATTATATCCCATAGGAGCTGACAAAATGGTTGGCTCCTATTTTTATATCCTTGTAATATTGCGTTTTCGGTTAATGTTTTCTAAATTTGTTACGACATATTAACATTTAATACGATATACAATGAAGAAATTATTAGCCTATCTACTCTCTGCGATGATGTTACTTGCGGTTGGTTGTGGCGAAGAGTATGACGACAGCCTAATCTGGGAAAAACTCAATGACCACGAAAAACGTATTTCAAAACTCGAAGAGCTTTGCAAGCAGATGAACACCAACATCACATCGTTGCAGGATATTATCGAGGCATTGCAGAACAACGACTATGTTACTAACATCGCACCCATAACCGAGGATGGCAAGATTATCGGCTACACAATCACATTCTCAAAGAGTGGCTCTGTAACTATTTATCACGGACAAGATGGACAAGATGGTTATACACCTGTGATTGGAATTGCAAAAGATATTGATGATGTATATTATTGGACTTTGGACGGCGATTGGTTGCTTGACAAGGATGGCAATAAGGTTAAAGCCGAGGGTGTTGATGGCAAAGATGGTCAGAATGGCGCAAATGGTCAGGATGGAAAGAATGGTACTACTCCAAAGTTAAAGATTGAGAACGACAATTGGTATATCTCTTACGACAATGGCGCAACCTGGACAGAACTTGGCAAGGCTACAGGTGAGGGTGGAGACTCTATGTTTAAGGAGGTAACTTACGATGATGACTATGTTTACATCACTCTAATTGATGGATCGAAGTTAGTTATTCCGTTGAAGCCAACCAATAACAAAATTTTGTACACCACAACAGATGGCAAGCCTATAACCCTTTATAACACCAATGATTTTGGCACAGTTATTTTATCAAATACTTATATTGATGGGCAAGGTGTGATTACATTTAATCACAATCTTAAAACAATTG
>JAGBTO010000100.1 GCA_017631285.1 Alistipes sp. | reverse complement strand
TAATTAAAAAAGTTTAGAGAAAATGGCACACAAAAAAGGAGTAGGTAGTTCAAAGACCGGCCGTGAGTCAGAGAGCAAGCGACTCGGTGTAAAGCTTTTCGGTGGTCAGTTCGCTAAGGCTGGCAACATCATCGTTCGTCAGAGAGGTACTGTACACAACCCAGGTAACAACGTGGGTATGGGTAAGGACCACACTCTCTTTGCATTGGTAGACGGTACAGTTGAGTTCTGCAAGAAGTCATCTGGTAAGTCTTATGTAAGTGTAACTCCACTTGCGGAGTAGTACTTACAGCCCAATTAAGACAAATGCGGAACCCTTAGGTTCCGCATTTTTTTTGTCGTATTTAGTTTCGAACAATATATATTTCTGCTTAAACTTTATTTAGTTGCTTCGTCGTGGTCGATATCACATGACGAGCAGTTGCCGTGGCATCCGATGTCGGCACAATCGGTTCCTGTGTCTTCGCGCGACTCCTGTACGGCACATTTTATGCCGAGTTTTTGCATGTTCTTGTTTGTGGCTATCTCGGAGTCTATGTCGTGCCCCTTAAATATTTGCGTGAGCGACATGCCTAGAAAAAAGAGTCCCACCGCAAGAATTGAGATACCTACGACAACCAATATAGTGGAAAATGCTGCATTCATACCCTTTGAGAGTTAAAATTTTTGTATTAAGTTGAATTTCTGCCAACAAAGTTATATATTTGTAGTTAAATTTGCAAGAGTGTGTACTTTTGTTACTGGTGTTGTTGTGGGGGTTCTGGGTGAAGAACCATGTCACAAACGTAAGAAGAGAAGGTATAATTGTACAGCAGAATAATATCGCATGAAAATTGTAATTTCAGGAATAGGTGAAATGGGTAGCCACTTGGCGCGTATGCTTAGTGGTAATGGCCACGATATTACAGTAATCGACCAGGATGTAAAGGCTTTAAATGAGTTGAGTAGTTTGGCCGATTTGATTACCATTGAGGGTGATACAACAACATTTGGTGTGTTGCGTAAGGCAGGTGTAAGACGTAGTGACCTGTTCATTGCTGTTAATCATGAGGAGTCTAAAAATCTTCTTGCAGCCATGATGGCAAAGCAGCTCGGGGCAAAAAAATCTATTGCCCGAATTGATAATACTGAATATCTTGAGCCAAATAACAAGGAGATGTTTATCGATTTGGGAATTGATTATCTATTCTATCCTGAAAAAATTGCAGCGCGTGAGGTTGCTAACTTGCTTGGTCATACTTCTACGACCGATTATGTCGATTTTTCAAATGGCCTACTCTCGTTGGTTGTGTTTAAGCTGGAGCCCACTTCGCCACTTATAGGGCGTAAATTGGCCGACCTGGCAGAAGATGGGTCTATTTCAGAATTCCGTATTGTGGCTATTACGCGTGGTGTGCAGACAATTATTCCACGAGGTCAGGATGAATTTTTTGAAGGCGATACGGTGTATGCTATATCTCGTAAAGATGCTGCTCGAGGTGTGATGGAACTATCAGGACAGCAGAGCGTGGAAGTTAAGAATCTGATGATTCTTGGAGGCTCGCGTATAGGCGTGAGGGTTGCAAACGAGTTGCAGGATGAGATGGATATAAAGATGGTTGAGTATAATGGAGAGAAAGCTTTTCGTTTGGCCGAGGAATTGGATAAAACTCTGATTATACACGAGGATGGTCGTAATCTAGATGCGATGATTGAGGAGGGCTTGCCTCAGATGGATGCTTTCTTGGCAGTAACAGGACGTAGTGAGACAAATATTCTTGCAGCGATGCAGGCTAAGCGTTTGGGTGTTAAAAGGGTTATCGCCGAGGTGGAGAACTTGAATTATATATCAATGGCTGAAAGTGTAGGTATTGATACTATCATCAATAAAAAGCGAGTTACAGCATCCAATATCTTCCGCTTTACTATGTCTACCGATGTTCAGGCTATACGTTGTTTGTCGGGTAGCGAGGCCGAGGTGTTGGAATTTATTGTGAAACCTAATTCTCCTGCAACAAAGAGTTTGGTGAAGGATATGCGTTTGCCTCATGATGTAATTATTGGTGGTGTTGTGCGTGGTGATAAGGCCTTTATTGCTGTGGGTGACACCAAGATAGTCGCTTATGATAGGGTTGTGGTATTTTCAATGCCAGAGTCTATCCCTAAGGTTGGCGAGTTCTTTAATTAGATTAGGATAGACGATGAGGTAGATATTTGGCGCTTTAGTCGGGTTGTGGAATTGCGTATCAAGCGATGCCCATGCGATGAAATATCGAGTTAGTGTGGATATAGAATATAAAGCGTAAGCTGAAAATATAAAATAATAACAGGATATGTATGTAGCAATTGCTGGAAATATCGGCAGTGGAAAGACGACACTTACCGAGATTTTAACTAAACGTTATGGCGCAAAAGCCTATTATGAGGAGAGTGATAATCCTTATATTGGTGATTTTTATAATAATATGAGCCGTTGGGCGTTTCAGTTGCAAATTGCATTCTTGGGCAGCCGTATTGGGCAAACCGTTGAGATGCTGTCGTCGGCCGATAAAAACATTTTCCAGGATCGTACCATATACGAGGATGCTCACATCTTTGCTAGCAATCTGCACGAGATGGGTCTTATGACATCACGTGATTTTACTACATACATGCGTATCTTTGACCTTACAACACACCTCATTCCTAAGCCCGATGTATTGATTTATCTGCGTGCTAGTATTCCTACATTGGTGGAGCAGATTAAGCGTCGTGGTAGAGCATATGAGATGAATATTGATGAGGAATATCTTTCGCGCTTGAACGATAAGTATGAATATTGGATAAATAATGTTTATCAGGGAGAGGTGTTGATTATAGATAAAGACACCGATGATTTCGTGGTAGATTCTCGTGTAGTAGATAGTATTTGTGACCGCCTCGAGAAAATTGTAGCAAGTAAGAAATAAGAGTGATGCAATTACCAGAAAAGTTTGTCATTCGCATGCAACAGGAGTTGGGGCATGATGAAGCGAAGGCGTTATGTCATTCGCTCCAGACCGAGCCTTCAACAGCGGTGAGAATGAATCCATATAAGCGAACAGAGCCTCATTGGGATAATACGGAGCCTGTTGCTTGGAGTGAACAGGGATATCTGCTCGGTGAGCGCCCTAGTTTTACTATGGACCCGATTTTTCACGCCGGAGCATATTATGTGCAAGAGGCAAGCTCGCAGTTTGCAGGTTATATAATGCTTAATGCGCTGGGAGGCGCAGAGGCTGCACATGGGAAATACATACTCGATGTATGTGCTGCTCCTGGAGGCAAGAGTACTCACTATGCAACAATTGTTGGCAAGGAGGGTTTGGTCGTAGCTAATGAGATTAATCGTTCTCGTGCCGCTGTGTTAGCCGATAATGCTCGTAAGTGGGGCTTGGGTAATATGGTCGTGACGTGTAATGATTCCTTGCGACTAACGCATGTTGAGGAGTGGTTTGATGCTGTTGCGGTGGATGCCCCATGCTCTGGTGAGGGAATGTTTCGTAAAATTGATGAGGCGCAGGAGCAGTGGAGTGAAGCAAATGTGGCTATGTGCGCCGAGCGCCAATGGGAGATTTTGCAAAATGCGTTTAAGACATTGCGTCCTGGAGGAGTGTTGATATATAGTACTTGCACATTCAATCGTTCAGAAGATGAGGGAATACTTGAGCGAGCTATGGAGGTCTGGGAGGATGAACTGGATGAAGTTGCTGATATTCCCGTAGATGCTGCATGGCGCGTGGTTGAGGGTAAAGTGGGGGTATTCCATACCTATCGATTCTTTCCACATCGCATCTCGGGTGAGGGTATGTTTATGGCAGTGGCTCGTAAGAGAGGTCAGATGGATGGAAAACGTCGAAAGATAAAGTCTCGTCGTAGTATTGTTACGCCAGTGGATCGTCGTGGTGCTGAAGAGTTGGGGCGTTGGGTTAAGGACTCTGATAAAATGAGTTTCTATGCTGCAGGCGAGATGTTGTATGGTTGCCGTAAGAATCATTTTGCCGATATAGAAGCTCTCTCTTCGGTTTTAGCGGTTATATATTCGGGTGTTGCTATGGGGCAGATATTTAAAAATCGCTTGAAGCCCGATGGCGCGTTGGCGTTTTTTGTGGATTTGCGACAAGATGCAGTAGAGTGTCGAGAGTTGCCTGTGGAGGAGGCATTAAAGTATTTGCGTAAGCAGGATGTCGAGGTAGGAATATTTGCCGATGGTATTAACTTGGTGTTATTTGAAGGTTTGCCACTTGGTTTTGTGAAGCGTGTTGGCGCAAGAGTTAATAATATTTATCCCAACTCGTTAAGAATATTGAAATAAATAAAATTATGATATAATATGACAACGAAAAAACTCTATTATTCGATGGGAGAGGTAGCTGAGATGTTTGATGTTACCCCTGCTTTGATTCGTCATTGGGAGTCGCAATTCGATTGCATTAAGCCACATAGGAATAAGAAAGGTAATCGTCTTTTTACCTCGGAGGATGTCGATAAGTTGAAGCATATATACCATCTTGTCAAGGAGCGTGGTATGACTTTGAAGGGTGCCAATCAGGTTCTTAAGCGCGGTAAGAAGGATGAGGTGGCTCAGGAAATGCAGCTTTTGGAGCGTTTGCAGAAGATTCGAGCTACACTTGTTGAGGTGCGTGAGGAATTAAATGGTAATGTTGTGGAGGAACTTGTTGCAGATGTTGCAGGGCCTATTGTTGAACCCGTCGTAGTGCAACCTGAGGATGGTGTCGCAGAAACGAACGTTGAGCAAGAGAAGACCGAGCAACTAAAGAAACGAGTGGTGCGTCGTAAGAAAAAGGCGGAAGAAGAGGATAAAGAGCTATTCCCATTTTATGAGCAATCGTTGTTTTAAGCTATGAAAGTCAGAGATATAACATCTGCGATAGAAAGTTTTGCACCCCTTGGCTTGCAAGAGTCGTACGACAATTCGGGGCTTATTGTCGGTCGCCCTGATGATGAGGTTAATCGTGTATTGTTGGCTGTGGATGTCAATGAGGAGGTCTTGCAGGAGGCTATTGATGAGGGGTGCGATATGATAGTTACTCATCATCCTATAATCTTTCATCCGATGAAACGTTTTAACTCGGCAACTTATGTCGAGCGATGTGTGGAGAAAGCTATACGCCAAGGCATTGTGCTTTATGCGGCACATACAAATCTCGATTCTACACCCGAAGGTATGAGTTGGAGAGTCGCTCAAATGGTGGGCTTGGAGCATGTTGAGGTGTTGCAGCCAAACGGAGATAATGGAGAGGGTTTTGGAGTTGTGGGCGAATTAGCTCAAGAGGAGGCTGCGGAGAAGTTCTTGCATCGAGTTATGCAGATTTTCAACGTTAAGGTATTACGTCATAGCGACATTGTAAAACCGCAGGTGCGCAAGGTTGCTATTTGCACTGGGGCGGGAGGTTCACTCATCGATTGCGCTCGTGAGGCTGGTGCCGACATATATTTGACTGCAGATTTGAAGTATAATGACTTCATGAAGCATGAAAATAGCATAATTTTGACCGATATGGGGCATTTTGAGAGCGAATATTGCGCAATTCAGATTTTATTTGATATTTTATCAAAAAAAATTCCTATCTTTGCCGCTTGCAGGAGTGTGCGCTCGCGTAACCCCGTAAATTACATGGTTGAGTAGGCTGACACGGCCTTTAAAAAGTCTAAAATAAACTTAAAATATATGGCACAGAAGAAAACATCTGAAGTGGATTACTCGATGCAGGAGAAGATTATGGCTCTCTACGAGTTGCAGAAAATTGATTCTCAAATCGATGAAATCAACAAGGTAAAGGGTGAACTGCCTTTGGAGGTACAAGACTTGGAGGATGAACTTGAGGGTTTGAGAACTCGAATCGAGAACATTAACAATGAAATCGAAGAGTTTAATACGTTGACTAAGCAGCGTAAGCGCGAGATTGACCAGGCAAAGATTCAGATTACTCATTACAAGGAGCAGCAGAATAACGTGCGCAACAATCGTGAGTACGATGCAATCACAAAGGAGATTGAGTATCAGGAATTGGAAATTGAGCATGCCGAGAAGCGCTTGAAGGAGTATGCTGCTGGTATTAAGAATAAGAAAGTGCAGCTTGAAACAGCTGAGGCTGTTGTAGCAGATCGCGATATTGACCTTACAGCAAAGAAGACTGAGCTTGAGAGTATTGAGGCTGAGACTGCAGATCAGGTAGCTGAGTTGCAGGCAAAGGCTGAAAAGGCAAAGGTTAAGATTGATGAGCGTTTGTTGGTTGCTTACAATCGTATTCGTTGCAGTGTCCGTAATGGTTTGGCAGTTGTGTCGGTTAAACGTGATGCGTGTGGCGGCTGTTATAACCGTATCCCACCTCAGCGTCAGGTAGATGTTCGTCAGGGTAAGAAGCTTATCGTTTGTGAGTATTGTGGCCGTATTTTGGTAGCCGATAACGAGGAGTAGTTCTACAGGGAGCACATATTTTGGATTTAGAGGGCAGGAATTTATGTTCCTGCCCTCATTTCGTGTAAAAATCAATGTTTAATTCGTGCTTGTTTGTAAAATAATTGTTAACTTTGCCGCACATTATATTATATAGATTTTTCAAAACTATAACCATAATATGAAGATAGCTCTTGCTCAATTAAATTATACTATTGGGGATATTGACGGGAATGTAGCACGAATTATAACTGCTGTTCGTGAGGCTGAGGCAAAAGGTGCTGATTTAGTGCTTTTTGCAGAGTATGCTGTAAGTGGTACGCCTGCATATGATTTGTTGCGTAAGACAACGTTTCTGACGTTGTGTGAAGAGGCGTTGGAAACCATAGCCAAAGAGTGTACACGAGTTGCAGCTATTGTGGGCTCACCAATGCTTACCGAGAAGGGTGCTGTAAGTGCTGCCGTGGTGTTGCGTAATGGTGAAATTGAGCAAATCGTCGAGAAACAGTATATCTCGGCTCGTCGTGAGATGGGTTTCATTGTTGGAGGTGAAGGGTATAAGGTTTTGGATTTCGGAGGCGTAAAACTTGCTGTTATGGTCGGTGATGACCTGTCGCATCTTAGCGAGTTAGAAGATGATGCCGATTTTGTTGTTAGCATAAATGCTCGTCGTTATGGAAAGGGTCTGCTTTCATACCGTCAGGAGTTGTTGCGACGTTTGACCTATACTGAAGGTCGCAACGTGATATTTGTGAATCAGATTGGTGGTTCTGGAGATATAGTTTTTGACGGCACATCGGGTGTTATGAATAAGCAGGGTAGTACAGAACTTTTGATGAAGAGTTTTGAGGAGGACTTGCAGATTTATGATACTCTTGCAGAAAATAAGAGTTTCGAGATTCCATATACAACTTACAACGACCGTACCCGAATGGTCTATAAGGCAGCATGCTTGGGCTTGAGAGATTATTTCCATAAGAATGGATATACAAAGGCTTGTGTGGGCTTGTCTGGCGGTATTGACTCGTCGGTAGTTGCATGCTTGGCTGTTGGAGCTTTGGGTGCAGAGAATGTTAAGGGCTTGATGATGCCTTCGCAGTTCTCTTCAGATGAGTCTGTTGAAGATGCAAAGGCTCTTGCTGATAATTTGGGTATTGCATACAGTGTATTGCCTATCACCGAGGTGTATAATTCAATCATGGGTACCTTGAAGCCTATTACGGGAGGTACTGAGTTTGATGCTACTGAGGAGAATATTCAATCACGTATTCGTACCGTATTGCTTATGGCATTGCAAAATAAGGATGGTTATATATTGCTCAATTCATCAAATAAGAGTGAGAATGCTATTGGTTGGTGTACTTTGTATGGTGATACCGCTGGAGCATTTAGCCCTACGGGAGATTTGTATAAGAGCGAGATTTACGATTTAGCTCGATATATCAATTCTCAGTTTGACAATGTCATTCCTGAAGAAATTTTGAAGAAGGAACCAACTTCGGAGTTGCGTCCTAATCAGAAGGATAGTGATATTTTGCCACCATATGAGGTGGTTGATGCCATTCTTTATCGCATGATTGAGGAGGGACAGCATCGTGAGGAGATTATCAATGCCGGTTTTGATGCTGAGGTTGTCGAGAAGATCCACTCTATGATTATGCGTAATGTCAAAAAACGTTATCAGTATCCTCCGGTATTACGTCTTTCTACATGCTCGTTCCGTCATGAGTGTTTGTTCCCATTGGTGAATAAGTATGGATATTAATTGAGATAGATTTTGCTCATGTCTCAAATCAAACATAGTGGCGAGGTAGTACGTATAGAATATGACACTGTTTATGTCAAAATGACTGTAAACAGCGCGTGTAGTGGTTGTCATGCCAAGGCAGTGTGTGGAGTGAATGAGAGCGAGGATAAAATAGTTGAGGTTAGTGACGTGGTGGCAGCCGATTATTCGGTGGGCGAGGTTGTTCAGGTGGCACTACAAAGTAACTCTATGGGTACTAAGGCGGTCGTATTGACCTATGTGGTACCTTTTTTCATTTTGACGCTGCTGCTTGTAGGAGCGTTGTGGCTCGGTTTAAGTGAGGGTGTGTCGGCATTGGTGGCATTAGGAGGAGTAGCCCTCTATTGTGTCGTGCTTTACACTTTGCGCCACAGAATTAAGAATACAATAAAATTTATAATAATAAAATAGACAAAATGACGGTATTATTATCTACAATTCTCACCTTGAGTCTGTTGGGTGTTTTCTCTGCTGTTATCTTGTACTTTGTCGCACAGAAGTTCAAGGTAGAGGAGGATCCTCGTATTGATGAGGTGGAAAAGATGTTGCCAGGTGCTAACTGTGGTGGTTGTGGATTTGCAGGTTGTCGTGGTATGGCCGATGCGTTGGTTAAGCAGGATGACATATCTGCACTCTATTGCCCTGTCGGTGGCGCTGAGTCAATGAAGAGTGTGGCATCTTACCTGGGTAAGGTTGCCCCCGAAAAGGAACCTACAGTTGCAACAGTTCGTTGTGGCGGTGTGTGCGGAAAACGTCCTCGTACCAATGAGTATAATGGTACGAAGAGTTGTGCAATTGCAGCTTCGTTCTATGTAGGCGAGACAGCCTGTGCCTATGGATGTTTGGGTTATGGCGATTGCGTAGAGGCGTGTGCTTTTGATGCTATTAAGGTAAATCCTGAGACAGGTATTGCCGAGGTGGATGCCGATAAGTGTACTGCCTGTGGTGCTTGTGTGAAGGCTTGTCCAAAGCACATCATCGAACTTCGCAAGAAGTGGCCCAAAAATCGTGCTGTGTACGTTAGCTGCGTATCAAAGGATAAGGGCGCAGTAACGATGAAGGCTTGCAAGGCAGGTTGTATCGGTTGTGGTAAGTGTGCCAAGGTGTGTGCTTTCGATGCTATTAAGATTGAGGGCGGTGTGGCATATATTGACTCGCAGAAGTGCAAGTTGTGCCGCAAGTGCGTCAATGAGTGTCCAACAGGAGCTATTGTTCTTAAAGGTATGGATCCACTTCCAAAGGAGCCAAAGGCCCCAGTCGCTAAGCCAGCTGAGCCAAAGGCCGAGCCTGCGGTGAAAAATGAGAGTGTTAACGAGCAGAAATAAATTGAATAAGATGAAGACATTCCCAATAGGCGGAGTCCATCCGTCGGATAATAAAAAATGGAGCTGCGAAAAGTCCATTGAGGTGTTGGAACTACCTGATATCGTCAATATTCCGCTTGCACAGCACATTGGTGCGCCTGCGACAGCCAAGGTAGCTAAGGGTGACAAGGTTTTGACAGGAGAGCTTATCGCTGAGGCTACAGGCTTTATGTCAGCAAATATACACTCGCCAATTTCGGGTACTGTGACAGCTGTAGATATGCAGCTCAACGGTCAGGGCTTACGTCAGATGATGATTACTATCAAACGCGAGGGCGATGAGTGGATGCCTGAGATTGATCGCTCGGCAGAGATCAAGCGTCAGTGTAACTTATCTTCGACAGAGATTATCGCCAAGATTAAGCAGGCGGGCATTGTAGGTATGGGTGGAGCTACATTCCCAACCCATGTTAAGCTCTCTATCCCAGATGGTTGCAAGGCGGAGTATTTGATTATCAATGGTGTGGAGTGTGAGCCATATCTTACTTCCGACCATCGTACAATGCTTGAGCGTGGTGAGGAGTTGCTTATCGGTGTTGAAATTTTGAAGAAAGCTCTCGGCGTTGAGAAAGCTATCGTAGGTATTGAAAATAATAAGCCTGATGCTATTCAGTCGCTCAAGAAGATTGCCAAGGAGCAGGGTTACGATGTAACTATCGAGCCTCTGAAGGTGCAGTATCCTCAAGGTGGTGAGAAGCAGTTGATTGCAGCCATCACTGGTCGCGAGGTGCCACCTCCTCCAGGATTGCCAATTCACGTTGGCGCGGTTGTATGTAATGCATCTACCACCGTCGCGGTCTATGAGGCGGTGCAGAAGAATAAACCTCTTATCGAGCGTGTTGTTACTATCACAGGTAAGGATATGAAGGAGCCACGCAACTTGCTCACTCGCATGGGTACTTCAATCTCAAAGTTGGTTGAGATGGCAGGTGGCCTGCCAGAAGGTGATGTGAAGGTGGTGAATGGCGGTCCTATGATGGGCCGTGCAATGGTGAATATCGACTCGCCTGTTACAAAGGGCTGTTCGGGCGTGTCGGTATATAGTGGAGATGAGGCTCACCGCGTAGAGCCAAGTGCTTGTATCAAGTGTGCCAAGTGTGTCGAGGCCTGCCCTATGGCATTGGAGCCTTACCTCATCTCGAAGCTAGCGAAGAAGCAGATGTGGGATAGATTGGAAGAGGAGCATATCACTGATTGTATCGAGTGTGGTTGCTGCCAGTTCACCTGCCCTGCTGGTATTGCATTGCTCGACTATGTACGTCTTGGAAAGCAGACTGTAATGGGTATTATTCGTGCGCGTGCAGCTGCAAATGCTCCTAAAAAGTAACGTGAATAAAAAGAAGAAATTATGGCAAATAAATTTATTGTTGCTACGGCTCCACATATGCACAGCCCACTCTCAACGCAGCGTCTGATGCGTGATGTGTTGATTGCTCTTGCTCCTGCGTTGGCTGTGTCGGCTTTTGTGTATGGACTCGATGTCCTTCGTGTGACAGCTATTGCTGTGGCGAGCTGTGTTTTAGTAGAGTATCTTATTCAGAAGTTCCTGTTGAAGGGCGAGACAACCGTTGGTAACCTCTCGGCTGTGGTTACAGGTGTGTTGCTGGCGTTCAACCTTCCTGCAAATATCGCTTGGTGGATTGTTGTTATCGGTGCTGTGGTGGCTATCGGTGTGGCAAAGATGACCTTCGGTGGTTTGGGTCGTAATCCATTCAACCCCGCATTGGTAGGTCGAGTATTCCTGCTGATTGCCTATCCTGCGCAGATGACCTCATTCCCAACTCCAGTCTATCCAGGGTATGTTGATGCCTTTGCGGGTGCTACTCCTCTGGCTGCGTTGAAGGCGCACGCGATTGAGGCAGGTAATGTAAATCTAGTGAATATGTTGGCGGGTGTTATGCCTGGCTCGATGGGTGAGATTGCGGCATTGGCTCTGCTTGCGGGTGGAATATATATGTTGTGGCGCAAGGTTATCACTTGGCATATTCCTGTGGCGGTACTTGGCTCAATGGCGGTGTTCGCCTTTGTGCTGGCATTCTTCCAGAGCGGTGTGTCATCACTGTTGTATGAGTTGCCAGCTTTCCATTTGTTGGCTGGTGGTGCAATGCTTGGTGCTATCTTTATGGCAACCGACTATGTGACTTCACCAATGACTGCGAAGGGTATGGTAATCTATGGTATCGGTATTGGTGTTATCACAATGATTATCCGTCAGTGGGGTGCATATCCCGAGGGTATGTCATTCGCTATTCTACTGATGAATGCCGTAGCACCTTTGATTAATAAATATGTTAAGCCAAAGCGTTTTGGCGTAATTGTAAAAAAGTAGGAGGGTAAAGATATGAAGAGTACACTTTTTAATATGGTTGCCGTCCTGTTCACCATTACACTCATCGCTTCAGCGGGTGTGGGTGCTGTGAATATGATTACCGAGGAGCCTATTGCTGCGGCAAAGGCGGCGGCGACAACTGCGGCGGTGGCAAATGTATTGCCAGAGTTCGAGCAGAATCAGGTCAGTGAGCAGGAGATTGACGGTATGTCTATCAAGGTCTATACTGCCACTTCGGGTGAGGACGTTGTGGGCTATGCTGTGGAGTCTATGACAAAGAGCGGTTTTGGCGGTGCTATCCGTATGATGGTTGGCTTCTTGCCCGATGGTAAGATTTTCAACGTAAACGTGTTGGAGCAAGCGGAAACTCCAGGTCTTGGTACAAAGATGTGCGACGAGGGTAATGCTCTTATCTCAAGTATTAAGGATAAGGATGCCGATGAGTTGAAGTTCTCGGTGAAGAAGGATGGTGGTGAGCTTGACGCTTTGACCGCTGCAACAATCTCTTCACGCGCATATTACGACGCTGTGGCTCGTGCCCATCAGGCTTTCCTTGTGGCGAGTGGTCAGAAGGCGTGGGCTGATGGCATTACAAGCGCAACAGCTTCAGCAGAGAATAACGAGGGCGAGGCAGCCCAGAAAGGAGGCAAAGATGAATAAGTTGCAGATAGTATTGAGTGGTATTATCAAGAACAACCCTACATTTGTGTTGGTTCTTGGTATGTGTCCTACTTTGGGAACAACCACCTCGGCGATAAATGGTATGGGCATGG
>JAGBTO010000099.1 GCA_017631285.1 Alistipes sp. | reverse complement strand
GCAGCCATCTCCTTAGCGATAGTGTTATACTTCTCAGCTACATCCTTCTTGCCTGCCATATCAGCCAAGTCAGCGTAAGCAGCAACACCTACGATAGCCTTCACTGCGAGGTTAGCGTTGCGTGCCCAGTGACCTGCGAAGTCATCTGTACAGAGCTGGTTAGCAGGGTCGCCACCATTCTCTACGAGGTAGTCAGTCCACAATGTAAGAGCATCCCAGTGCTTCAATGCGTAGTCAGCATTACCCTCCATCTTACAGATAGCACCTGTCAAGATAAGCATGTTACCGCACTCCTCAACAGGCATGTCGCCGCCGTAAGTCTGGCCGTTTGCCAATGGGTATGTACCAACGTCGTGAGCTGCGAAAGGCTTTGTCCACTTACCACTCTCTGAGTAGTAGAAGATGAAGTTAATAAGAGCCTTTGCGAACTCAGGGTTATAGTAAAGGAACATAGGAGCCGATGGATAAGTTACGTCCACAGTACCGATTGAACCGTTTGAGTAGTTCTCCTTTGAAAGCCAAGCGAGCTCGCCGTTAGGAGTCTCGATAAGCTTGTGAGCAGCGATAGCCTGACGGTAAGCCAATGCGAGCAACTCAGCATACTCCTTACCACCAGAGATAGCAGCGTCGTGCATCAACTTTGCATCGAACTTCTCGCAACGCTTCATCAACTGCTCATACTCGGCAGCAGCCAAAGCAAACTGCTTCTGGATTGAGCTGTCACCCTTGCGGTTCCAGTAAGGACGGATGTTCTCGTTGAAGTACTGGATAGAGTAGATATCATCGTAACCAACCATGATGTAGTTGCTAACCTCTGCAGCACCCACCTTGCCGAGCTTCTTTGAGAGAGCAATCTGGTTGCCGTTGTTTGTAGCAGCTACTTCACCGTTAGCAGCAAATGCCTGACGAAGGTCAAGTGCATTACCTACGGCGTTTGCAGTCTGCTTGTCGGCAGCCATATAGAAGTAACCCCAGTCGATACGAACGTCATCACCACGACGGCCAAGAATCTTCTGTGCATCTGTACCAGTCTTTACGTAGTTGAACTGCTCGTCAGCCTCAACAGAGCTTGTGCTCTTCTGTGCTGGAGTGTTCTGAGCCCAATGAGTGTCAGCCTCGAAGTAAACCTCTACGTCGTGCTCAGCGCCATCGTTTGACTTAACAGCGTAAGTTACGTAGTTTACAGGACGAGCTACCAACTCTGGCTCCTCCAAGAACATAGGAGCTGCGAAAGTAAGTGTCAAATCAACTGGGCCACAAGTGAATGTATAGATTGTACGTGTTGCCTGAACGTCAGCCGATGTCTGCTGTGCAGTCTGAGCCATTACAACAGCGTTTGAAGGCTGTGCATATACACCGAAATCAACCAATGCACCACCTGTGCGGTTGTGGCAGTGAGCAGCAATAGTAAGTTTGCCGTTTGCTTTTGCTACCATCTCGGCTGGGATACGCTTGTAAACGTTCTCCTTCCAAGAGTAATCTGTTGCGATAAGCTTCTCGCCATTGATGTAAAGCTCGAAGATATCGTCGTGAGAGTAAAGAAGGAAAAGATTGTTATCCTTAACCTGCTCAGGGTTAAATTCTACAGTACGACGTACCCAAATATCCTTTGAGTCCCACTCTGTGTTTACATCATAGTACTGCTTTGTACCAAATGGAGCTGGAGCTTGCTTCCAACCCTTTGCGTTGAAATCAGCTGAAGTCCATTTGCTGTTTGGCTTATCCAAAGTGTAAGAAGCTGTCCATGCCTCCTGTGAAGCTACTGGAGCAAGAGCTGTCATAATAGCCTCTTCCTCGCCCATAAAACGATAGAGCTGGCCATCAACACGCAATGTACCCAAGAATGGGAACTTCTTGCCTGTCCAGTGAGTTACCTGGTGGTCATAAAGATTGTCTGCGGGTGACCAAGCCGATGTGTAAGGGTCAATAGTGATGAGAGGATACGATGGAGCACGCATCTCATTCTTCACTGGTGCTGGTGAGCTGCAGCTAACTGCTATAGCCGCCATAGCCACAACTGCCAAAAGTAGTTTTTTCATAATAATTTAATATTTGTGTAAATAAATGATTATTTGGCGCAAATATACACATAATAATTGATTAGTATGTAAACAAATGATTAAATCTTGTCTGGCGTAACTCTATGCGTGGCAAGGATTAATAAAAAACCGTTGCAGCCCAATTAAAATCGGACTGCAACGGTTTTTATGTAGTGCATCGCTATTTTGCCATTCTGTCGGCAAGCATCTTAATCCAGTAGCCACCCACAACCGAACGAGCCTGCATACCAATGTGTGTATTGTCGTCGGTGCGGTAGTAGTCGCTCATAGGCACACGACCGCGTGACTCGTTGTAGAGGTTATACATAGGAGTGATGAATTTTTCGAATGTAGCCTTGTCGTCGGCAAGTGTAGCTGTCCACATCACCCAGTCGCACTTTGCACCATTACCGCGGCTGTCGAGTGCAAGACCATACTTGTTGAACTTTGTAAGGTAGTAAGCTACCTCGGTAGGAGCAATTGATGGGTCGAATACGTTGTAGCCTAGCATCTTGTCCCAAACGAGATTATACTTCTGACTCCATGTATCTGCGCCAGTGTCGAATGTGAGGCTATAGTGGTCACCCTCGTCAGCATTCTCCTTCCAAAATGCAGCCCATTTCTCAGCTTCGGCTCTGTACTTTGCAGCTACATCATCCTGCCCTGCCATTTTAGCCATATCGGCATAGGCTGCAATGCCCAATACAGCTTTGATTGCTAAGTTAGCATTGCGTGATGAGTGACCCATAAAGTCGTCGGTGCAGAGCTGGTGTGCAGGGTCGCCACCATGCTCAACCAAGTAGTCGGCCCATTGTGTGAGAGCATCCCAATGCTTCAGGGCGTAATCAACCTTGCCCTCAAGCTGGCAGATAGCGCCTGTCATAACGAGCAGGTTACCTGACTCCTCTACAGGCATGCCTCCCGTATAGCGCTCGCCCCAAACGTGAGGATAGCAACCTACGTCGTGTGCCGCATAAGGTTGATTCCACTTGTCGCTCTCGCAGAGTTCATAGATGAAGTTCAGCAGTGCCTTTGCTACGTCGAGGTTGTAGTATGCAAAGAGTGGGAATGATGGATATGTAACATCTACAGTGCCAATACAGCCGTTAGAGAAGTTCTCCTTTGAGAGCCAAGCCAGCTCACCATTAGGGGTCTGGATGAGTTTGTGTGCAGCTATTGCTTGACGATATGCCAGGGCGCAAAGCTCGGCATACTCCTTGCCACCCGCCTGGTAGGCCTCAGCCATAAGCTCTGCGTCGAACTTTTCGCAACGCTTTACAAGTGAACGATACTCATCGGCCGCCAAAGCGAACTGCTCCTCGATAGAACTATCCTCGTTGCGATTCCAATAAGGGCGAATTTTCTCGTTATAGTAGAGAATGGAGTAGATGTCGTCGTAACCAACCATGATATAGTCGCTCACGGGTTTTGTGCCCACCTTCCCCATGCTTGTTGAGATGGCGAGATAGTCGCCTTCGTGAGATGAGATAGTGCCATTGTCCACAAACTCACCACGGATAGCGAATGGGTTACCTATTGCGGTTGTGTATTTAGCCTTGTCGCCAGTGAGGAAGAAGTAACCCCAGTCGCAGCGAATATCGTCACCATGCTTTGCCAAAACAGGCTGCTCAATGGTGCCGGTCTTTGCATATACAAAACGCTCATCAACAGCGACTTCGCTCTTTACCGTCTGTGAGTTCACATTGCGTGCCCAATGAGGCCCTGCCTCAAAGTATATCTCCACATCGTGCTCTGCACCATCGTTTGATGTAACCTCATAAGTCACATAGTTCACAGGACGAGAGATAAGGTCGAGATTGTTGAGCAATACAGGAGCCATAAATGTGAGATTGAGGTCAACTTCACCGCAAGTAAACGTGTAAACTGTGCGTGTGGCCTGCACATCGACAGATGTTTGCTGTGCGGTCATGCCTAGACGCTTGTCGTTGTCATTTGCGCGATATACACCGAAATCAACCAGCTGACCACCCATTGTGTTCTGGCAGTGTGCTGCGATGGTGAGGCGGTTGCTCCACTTTGCCATCTGTTCCTTGGTGAGCTCCAATACGATGTTCTCCTTCCAGCTGTTACCGGTGTTTACAATCTTCTCACCATTGATGTAGAGCTCGAAGATGTCATCGTGAGAGTATTGGAGAATGTATGCGTCGGCATTCATATCTTCGGGTTGAAGCTCGATTGAACGACGCACCCAAATGTCTGATGTGTTCCAGGGGGTCTGAATGTTGAAATATGGTACAGTGCCGAATGGAGCCTTTGACTGCTGCCACTTAGAGTCGTTGTAGTTGGCTTTAGTCCAGTCACCAGCGGGCTTCTCAAGAGTGTAGCTTGCCTCCCAGGGAGTTTCAAAACCCATGGCGGCGATAGGTGTGAAGAGGTCATCCTCAACACCCATAAAGCGGTAAGGTTTACCATCTACGCGCAAAACACCGATGAATGGAAAATCTTTCTCGGTCCAGTGCATAACCTGACGGTCATAGAGGTTGTCGGCACCCGACCATGCTGATGTGTAGGGGTCGATTGTGATAAGTGGATAGGCAGGGGCGCGAAGGTCGCTTTTCACCTGTTGTGGCGCAGAACAGCTAACAGCCATAGCAACGGCGGCTGCGCAGAATAAGAATAGTTTTTTCATATTATGTAAGTTTTAGATTTCCTTCTTCGCAAATTTAAGAAAAAAATAGTGTTTTATTAGCCTTTTTTTTACTAATTTCGCAATAATAAATGATATTAAAGCGTAATTACAACGTATGATTACTTTTCTAATTTGTTTGGCTTTGCTTGTAGCGGCCTATTTCGGTTATGGGGCATACCTCGACAAGGTGTGTAAGATTGATGCAAAGGCAGCTGTGCCATCGACTACACTATACGACGGTGTGGATTATATTCCTATGCCACGTTGGCGTACATTTCTTATTCAATTGCTTAATATTGCAGGCATAGGACCAATATTTGGTGCTGTTATGGGAGCTTGCTTCGGTCCCGTAGTGTTCCTGTGGATTACTTTCGGCGGCATATTTGTGGGAGCTATGCATGACTATATTTCGGGTATAATATTGTTGCGTAATGACGGTCTGAGTTTGCCTGAAATTGTGGGACGTTATCTCGGTCGTGGCGCTCTTGTCTTTATGCGTACCCTGTCGCTTGTCTTGTTAATCTTGGTTGGTGTGGTGTTCATGCGTTCGCCGGCAGGTATTTTGGGTGGAATGATTACCGCAATACCTTATTGGGGTTGGATAGCTATAATTATGGTTTATTATTTTATTGCTACCGTGCTGCCTATTGATAAGCTCATAGGCAAAGTATATCCTGTATTTGGCGCTGCGTTGATTTTTATGTCAGTAGGTTTGGCGTGGGTGCTGTTCACGGGTGATTACACAATTCCCAACCTCACTTTTGAGACACTACGAAACTACCAGACTGATACCTCTGCAATGCCTATTGTCCCAACACTCTTTATCACCGTGGCATGTGGCGCTATTTCGGGTTTTCATGCTACGCAGTCGCCTCTGATGGCACGATGTATGAACAACGAGCGAGAGGGTCGTGTGGTGTTTTATGGTGCGATGATTACAGAGTCGATTATTGCTCTTATTTGGGCAGCTATCGGTATGGCATTCTTTCATGGTCCTGATGCACTTGTAGCTGCATTGGCTGAGCATGGGAACGATGCATCATGGGCGGTGAGCACCATCTCTAAAGCTACTTTGGGGGTCGTAGGAGGCATGATTGCTCTGTTTGGTGTGGTTGCTGCTGCTATTACATCGGGTGATACAGCTTTCCGCTCGGCGAGATTGATTATTGCCGATGTGTTGAAGTTTGAACAGCGCTCTATTTGGAAGCGATTTGCCATTGCTTTGCCGTTGTTTGCTATTGCAGTGGTGTTGCTTTTTGTTAATTTCGACGTCATATGGCGTTATTTTGCATGGACAAATCAGACATTGTCAGTAATTACTTTGTGGGTAATCGTCACCTACTTAAAGAGATGTAAGCGCAATATTTGGGTTGCATTACCTCCAGCAATGCTCATGACTTACATCTGCACTTCGTTTGTATTTATATCAAATCAGTTTATAGGTATGACTAATCACTCTTTGGCATATATCTTAGCAGGTGTGGTTACGTTGGTGATTTCGGTAGCCATGTGGGTGAAAGTATTAAAACAAGCGAACATTGAGTAGTATGAGAAATGCAAGGGTAGTACCAATCTCTTCCGAGTTGTGGCAGATTCAGAATGGGGAATGTTTTGTCGATATTTTGCGCCGTTCTGAGCGCATGGAACAAAATGGAACTTGGGCCGAGGCTTGTGAATTGCGTTTCGAGGGTGCGCAATATTTGCTTGAAATAGTAGGAGAGGATGACGTGCGTCTTGATTGGAATGATAAGGAGTCAAGAGCTGCGATGGAACTTCTCTATCGTTCGGCTGCGGATAATTTACTTGTTGGTGAGATAGAGATGGCTGTGGCTTTGTGGGAGAGTCTTTTGGACCTCGACGAGGAGGATCATCTGGAAGCTGTCGTGCCGTTGGCATTTGCTTATGTCGAAATTGAAGATTATGAGTGTTTAGAGAACGCATTGTTTGATATATCTCCTAAATCGCCTGAGTATCATCTGTTGATGTTGTGGTCGGAGTATCGTCGTTCGGGGGGTATTGATCGTGATGCATTACGTCAGCTACGTACTCGTCATAAGGCGTGGTATGGAGAGTTTGTTGCCGAGGAGCATCCTGCCGATGAGGCTTATTTGAAAGATTGTCAGAGTGAAAGACCTATGCAACAGACCGAAGCGCGCGAATTCTGGTTTGCAACACAGTCAATTTGGGAGAGAAATATAGAGTTTATTGAGGCTCTGCAAAAAGCATAAATTATGAAGAGAGTGTATTTACTGTTGTCGTTCCTGATGGCAACTTTTGTGGCTGTAGGCGCCGAATATAAAATTGAACGTGATTTGCAGTATCGTAGTGATGACGACTACTCGAAGAAGATGTGTAGAGTAGATATTGCTACTTTCGAAGGCGCCAAAGATGCCCCCGTCATTGTATGGTTTCATGGTGGTGGTTTGACTGGTGGCGGAAAGCATATTCCGCACGAAATTATGCGTGATGGTGTTGTGTGCGTAGGTGTAGGCTATCGATTTTCGCCACATGTTAGCGTGAGTCAAATTGTCGATGATGCTGCGTGTGCCATCGCATGGGTTTTTGATAATATCGAGAAATTTGGTGGTAGCGCAGATAAAATATATCTGTCGGGACACTCGGCAGGTGGTTATCTTGTCAGTATGGTAGGCTTGGAGAAATGTCGTCTGGATAAATATGGCATTGATGCAAATAGAGTGAAAGGTATAATTCCTTTTAGTGGGCAGATGATTACCCATTTTGAGGAGCGTAGGGTGAGAGGAATGTCCGACAAATTACCGTTAATTGATACAATGGCTCCACTATATCATGTCCGAGGCGATGCAGCTCCTATTCTGCTGCTGACGGGTGATCGTGAAAATGAGATGTTAGGTCGTTATGAAGAGAATGCCTACATGTATCGTATGTTACGCTTGGTTGGGCATAAAGATGTAACGCTTTATGAATTTGATGGTTATGGTCATGATATGTGTCTGCCAGGATATCCGATGCTCATGCGGTTTGTGCATGAACATGAGAAGAGATAGTACAAATAATAAACCCCGCTTAACGAGTTAGGCGGGGTTTATTGTAATCACTGAAAATCAATTAATTGAATCTGAAAATATAAGGGCATCGAGCATAAACACCCTTCTTGCCAATCATGCTCTCAATCTGCTGGTACTCGTTATACAACTCGCCAAGTTCCGAGCGGGCGCTGATTGCTTGACGCACCTTGACATTCATACCCTGCAAAATGGCCATAATGCCCTCGAGTGGTTCGGTGTACTCGACTATTTGGAAGTTATCGCCCAATTCGGCCTTATCTACAGCAATCGCAAGAGCTGCATTTAAGCCTCCACAGCTATCAACCAATCCGATTTGTTGAGCTTGGACGCCACTCCATACGCGACCCTCTGCAATATCCAAGACCTTTTCGATTGTGAGGTTACGACCTTCTGCTACAAGTGAAGTGAAGCGTCCATACACACGGTCAACACCTCGCATCATAGCCTTATATTCTGCGTCGTTTAATGGGTCCATACCATTGCCCAAATCTGAATATTTATTTGTGGTTACACCATCGAAAGTAATGCCTACTTTATTCTCTAAAGCTTTACCGTAGCTTGGCAACATACCAAACACGCCGATTGAGCCTGTCAGTGTAAGGCGGTCAGCAACGATAGCATCGGCAGGAGCCGAGATGTAATATCCACCACTTGCTGCGTAAGATCCCATTGAAACTATCACAGGCTTCTTGGCCTTTAAAAGTTCCACTTCGCGCCAGATAATATCAGAAGCCAATGCGCTACCGCCTGGAGAGTTTACGCGCATAACCACAGCCTTAATATCATCATCTTCAGCTACTTCTCGTACGCTATTTGCAAAGGTGTAACCATAGATTTTGTCGTCGCTGCCTGATCCATCAACAATATCTCCATTGGCGTATAGAATAGCAACTTTAGGTGCTGTAACATTGTCGATATTTGGCTTCAATCCTGATGCATATTCTCCCAAAGTCACATACTTAGGCTCATCGATGCCATACTCTGATTGGAAGAAGTCTTCAACTTCGTCGGCGTACTTCTCGCCGTCAATGAGTTTATGCTCGACAGCCTCGGCAGGAAGCATTACAGCAAGTTCGTCGGCAAGACGATTTAGCTCAGCCTTCTCAATGCCACGCGATGAAGCGACAGCATCAGTCAAAACTGCCCACATATTATCAACCATCTCTTGCATCTGCTGACGGTTGGCGTCAGACATCTTTGTGAGGAAGAATGGCTCAACGGCACTCTTATATTTACATACAGTAGGACGTAGGATATCTACCTTCACACCCAATTTGTCGAACAAGCCTTTGAAGAAGATAGAGTTGGCTGCAATACCTACCCACTCGAACGAGCCCTCAGGTTGGATGTAAACCTTGTCGGCTACAGAACTCAAGTAGTATGACCATTGCGAATATACGTCGTTGTATGCTACAACCCACTTGCCACTCTGCTTGAAGTCCTCGATTGAGGTGCGCAACTCCTCTAAAAGATTAATTGAAACTGAGCCTCCACCGTTGAGGTTGATGTATATACCTTTAATTCTATCATCGTTCTTGGCTGCATCGATAGCCTTTAATGCGTTGAATAGAGTCACCTGCGCCGTAGGTTGCAAGGTGTTAAAGTCGAACGATGCCATTGGATTTTTCGAGGGGGCATCTACGATGCTCTCCTTGAGGTCAATTTTTAGAATCGCGCTCTCTGGAATGGTTGTAGGTGCGGTTTGGAAAGCTGTCGATAAGCCTGAAAAGACTACAATCCAAAATACAAATGTCACAACACTGCCAGCTACAACGGCTAGCAAGGTTGCCAAAAATGTTGTTCCAAAGTTCATTCCTTGTTTCTTCGCCTGTGGACGACGAGGCTGGGCTTTAGCCTCCTGAGAAGCCTCCATCTGAGGCGTTACCTCCATGTTTTTGTTCTCTTCCATAATGGTTTATGTATTATTGTATTCTTACTATGTTTTGGTTATGCAAATATAATTATTTTTATCAGTACCGACTAGATTTTACTATATTAGTCGCAAAATAGAGCTAAAAACTACAAAAATGCAATTATTTCAGTATCTTTGCCAAGAATGGAAGGGTGCGTTTTGTGGCATTGTTTGTGGACGCTAATTTTAAGAAATGAAAGATTATGCAATAAAGTCAGGGGCTTACTCGTTCTATTTGTGAGAACAGATGTAATAATTAATATATGCGCGTATGAAAAAAATGAGTAAATTGATGGTTATGTTGCTTGTTGCATTGTTTGCAATGAGTTGTACATCTGCTTTTTATTCAGCAGCGTCGGGTAGTGCCTATGACGACCTTTATGTATCGCACGATCGCACGGCAATAGCGCAAAGGCAGCAGGCTGAGGCTGAAGCACGTCGTGCCGAAGCTGAAGCGCGTCGTGCCGAAGCAGAGGCTTTGCAGGCTCAATATGAGGCCGAGATAGCTCGATTGACATCGGCTTCATCTAATGTTAGGCCTCAAACCCAAAGTGTTGATGCCGATGGACTTGTGATTGTGGATGATAATAGGGCTTCGGTAAATAGTTATAGAAGTTTTGTGGCTGACGACTATGAAAGTGCATATGCTCGTCGCCTGCAAGGTTTTAAGTCAATGTCATACCGCATGCCATCGAGCTATTTTAGTTTGCGCTATGGAGGAGCATACACCTACGTTACAGCCTACGACCCTGCATTTTATAATGTGATGGTGTCGGGTGATCAAATTTGGGTAGAGCCTCGTTATATCACTTCAATGTTTGGTACTTGGGGAGCAACCAATGCCACAGCAATGCTCTATTCTCCTTGGTATTATGGTTGGGGTGGCTCTTTACATTACGACCCTTGGTACTACTCATGGTGTGGTTATCCACGCTATTCGTGGTATGATTGGAATTGGAATATCTGCTATGGCGGAGGTTGGGGTGTCAACCTTTGGTGGGGCTGGGGAGGTCACTACCATCCATGGCGTCCATATTATCATCACCACCATATTGGGCATGGTCCTGTTTGGGGTGGCAGCTGGTGGCATCACGGAGGTTACGGTTCGCGTCATGAAGCACCTCGCGTAGTGGGCA
This sequence comes from Alistipes sp., assembly GCA_017631285.1. Lineage (GTDB taxonomy): Bacteria > Bacteroidota > Bacteroidia > Bacteroidales > Rikenellaceae > Alistipes. The sequence continues at coordinate 16,615 of JAGBTO010000099.1, read as the reverse complement.
ATAAGGCACCTAATGGCAAACCTCAAAGTGCACCACCACGTGCTGGCTCGGTCGTTAATAGAGGCTCAACAACCTCGACACCTTACCGCTCACCACGTACAGGTTCCACTTACGGGCAATCATCGCGAGGAACATCAAATGCTGCGGCATCGCAAAATTCGGTAGGTAGAGGACAGGTTACATCTGGCAGAGGTACTGTTGGTACATCGGCGGGTACATCACGAGGAAGCGCTGTATCTTCTCGCAGTACAAGCTCTTCGTCAAGAGGTAATGTTACTTCGTCGAGTACATCACGTAGCCGTTCGTCATCGTCTGCGACACGAAGCACAAGCAGCAGCTCTTACAACTCAAGTTCATCGAGCCGTAGTTACTCATCGGGGTCTTCATATTCATCAGGTGGTAGCTCGCGTGGCGGTGGATATTCGGGAGGTTACTCAGGCGGTAGCTCTTCACGCGGCGGAGGCTCAAGCGGTTCTTCTCGTGGTGGTAGATAAGAAAATTTGATTTTGTTAAACTCTATGGCGGCATAATGTTTGTCGCCATAGAGCGTAAATAAAAAGTGTGCAAAGATGAAAAGATTTTTTAGGCTTACACTGCTAGTGATTGTATTCACAGCAATGGTAAATGCTACGCAGGCGCAATATCGTTTTGGAGGAGCTATGATGGATCACGACGGCATGATGGGTAGCGATATGTTTACTCTCTCTCAGGTGAACTTTGGCTTCGGTACGGCTCGCTCGATGGCAATGGCAGGTGCTTTTACTTCGCTCGGAGGTGATGTGGCATCGATGGGTATAAATCCTGCGGGTTTGGGTATGTATCGTTCGAATGATATCTCGTTTTCACCATTGATGGGCTTTCAGAATGCCGAAAATAGTGCAATGTCGTGGGGTGATAATAATCAAAGCCGTTTTGCAGTGAGTAACTTGGGTGTGGTGTTGAATCTTTATGAGAATAGTAAGTCCAAGTTGGTGAGTGTTAATTTTGGATTTGGGTATAATCGTATAGCAGATTTTAACTATCGCTATGGTTTTTCTTCGGAGAGTGGTGCTTCCTCGGCACCATATCGTTCTATAGCTGATGCTTTTTCGCTTATGATGAATCAAAGTGGGTTATTTCCTGAAACGAACGATAGTGCACTACCTTATGATTTTCGCGATGCATACTATTGGGGAGGAATGTTGGCGTATAATAATTATCTGCTTGATGTTGGTGTTGATGATAAAGGAATTCCATTTTATACAACTGCCGACCGTTTGGGAGTAAATGCGGGGGTAGGTCATACCGCTAACATGCAGAGCCGAGGTTCTATAGGCGAGTATGATATCTCGTTTGGCCTGAATTATAACAATAAACTCTATTTGGGTTTTACATGGGGCATACAGAGTGTAAATTGGAAGCGTCAGATCTATTATGGCGAGGATTATCTCTATCCTGAAGGTTCTGTTCCGGTCTATTCTGATGATGGTGTAGCATTGTCTGAGCCAGTTAAGTGGATGGATTACAATCAGGCAGTGTTGGTAAATGGTACGGGCATGAATGCAAAGATTGGACTTATATACCGCCCTGTTGAGGCGCTGCGCTTGGGCGTAGCGGTGCATACGCCCACGTTCTATGCTTTGGAGCGTAGCTATCAGGCATATATGGCAACAGATCTTAATCCACAGGGAAATACCACTCCTGAGTTGGAGGATTTCGGCGAAAATACATGGGATTTCTGGTCGCCTACACGTTTGATGTTTGGTGCTTCATATGCTTTTGGCCGTTTTGCTGTTGTTTCGGTGGATTATGAACGTGATTGGTACAACGGCATGAGGGTTAAGAATATACCTGCGGGATTTGACCTTACAGCCGAGCAGTATCGTCAGGAGTTCAGGGATAACTATAAAGGCTCAAACACCTTGCGTATAGGTGCCGAGGTGAAGCCTTTGCCTTCGTTCGCATTGAGAGCAGGATATGGTGTTGCATCAGGTGCATTACGCAATGATAAGAGTTGGTATTACAATGCTCCACAGATATACAAGACAACTTGCCTTTCGGCGGGTGCAGGTTTTGCTGTGGGTGCAACGACCATAGACCTTTCGTATCAGCATATAAACAATAAGCAGACCGAGTATATGCTCTTTTATGCGATGGATAACAATGGTGTGTTTGACACAGCCAGCCCTACATATCGTACCGACCTTAATCGCAATTATTTTACCCTTACGATAGGGTATAGGTTCTAATCGAATTCCGACAGTGAAACAATGATATGTCAATCAAAAGGAAGCTGTCTAACAGGTCTGAATTGGTTCTTGTTATACAACTTCAACAAAAAGGGGTTGTCCTTTAAAATTTGTTGGACAACCCCTTGGTGTTTAACTCAATTGGAGTTTACTTTTCTGCTATTACCTTAATCGCAACTTTGCTCTTACATCCGCTTCTCAAACAAAACACCCAACCTCGCACAGAGGTCGGGTGTGATTTTATTTAGATTACCGGTCGCTGACCGGGTCTAAATTGGTTTCAAGTGATTATTCGCTCAAAATTGCAATCTGAGGCTGGCGGTTGCCATACATTGCAGCAATCTGCTCTGCTGTTACAGCATCGTCATAAATCTTGAACAATGCCATCTCACCACCCCAGGTGAACTTGGTGGTGTCGCTACTGCTAAACATACGGGCACCGATAGGAAGTCTCTGGTCTGTATTACGCAGTACTGCATTTGTCTTTTCAACTTTCAGTTCACCATCGGTATATACCTGCAACTTCTTGTTGGCTGCATCGTATATATATACTGTGTGGTGCCACTCATTTGGTGCGATAACGCCAGTTCCTGGTGCAGTCTCATCAGTATTTGATGTCCACATACGAGCATCCCACTGATACTGACCTCTATACTGAGCATTATGAGCATTATTGCCATTCCAGTTCTTATTCAACCACAAACCAAAGTCACGACCACCAAACAGTGCTCTCCAATTGTTTTCGAGTACTACTCCATTACCCTCGGTGCGTGGGTCGCGGTGAATAACCTCAATAGAGAAACCATCCTGCATCTTACTTCTGATATTTGTCATATCGGCGATGAAGTATGTCATCTTGGTCTCATCTGTACACCACTTAGCGATCTTATTCAGAGTGTAACCCTCAGGAGCGTCGCTAACCCAAAGATTCTGCACTGATGCATCCATATACTTGGTCTGAATAGTAATTGTATCATCAGTTGCCACAGGCTTATTCTCGCCATTGTTACTCCACTGTATGTCGGCCAATGTAGTCAATGCTGGGAACTCTGGTACCTCTGGCTCCTCAGGATTAATATCAATACCATTGTCGAGTGCCGTCAAAGTATCCTTAATGTTATCTTCGGTATAAATGAGGTTAACCTCCATTGGAGTCAGAGCATTGTCGTAAACACGTACCATAACAACATTGCCATCGAAACCATAGCAGAAAGGAGTCTGGCCATCTTCTGATGCCGCAGCACAGCCAATGGTGAAGTTGTTTATTGGAGCTAGAGAGCTGATAGGGCTATTGTTATATGTACCATCGTGTCTGCCGTTTACGAATGTAGTGGCAAGCTGACCATTTGCTACATCAGCTACATAAACAATGTGGAGATATTTGCTAGTAGAAGGAGTGTAGAAACTATCGTAGTGGAGCCATTCTCGATTCTCATTAAATGTTCTGATGTTATATTTGTTGTACTCAGGCATATACATCAAGTTGAAAGCCTCGGTACTTACAGGTACAGAACGGTCGAGAGCATCAGGAGTACTGATAATAGCCTCGATAGTGTATGTGCCGTCGTTGAGTTTAGTAAAGAACTCAGGACTGTCGGAACTTGTAACTTTGTAGTAACTATCTGTTACGGTCTCACTTGCATTAGTATTATGCTTGAATGCGAGGATAGGCTTGTCGTAAGTGTCTAGTTCGAGCATTCTGATAGAAGGAGTCTTGCCTGCATTGTTCTTAACCAACGTAGGAACTATGCTGTTCATGCTGCCCTTGTTGGTCAGCAAGCCCTCTTCGTTCACCTGCAAATCCAACATTGGGGTTGGACGTTGAGGAGCAGTTACAGATTCGGGGAACTTAATCTCATTGAAACGCTCGTAGATAGTTTCTGCATCCAGAATATTGTCGTGAATACGCGCCAAAGCAATGTCACCACACCAAGGATGGAAAACATCTTCACCATTAGCATATGGATAAGCACCAATAGTCAAGATAGAGCCTGGGTTAAGTTCTTTATTCAGCGCTATCTGAGAGTCGTAAAGACCATTGACATATATCAAAACGACGTGCTCGTTGTCGGTGCTGTGATTAGGACTATAAACATATGTAATATGGAAGTATGTATTAGCCTTAAATTGGTGAGTTAACTTGGTTGATTTATCCCAAGAACTCCAGTTTGTACCAGGAGCATTGGCATACGCAAGGAATGGATGTGCCCCATTGCTAAAGCCAGCACCCTGACGCATAATACCCCACGACTCGGTAGAGATAAGACGACTCCAATGGGTGGCTATATCTATTGGGAACATTGCGACAGTCTCCACGGTAAAACCATCCTTCATAGCCGCCTGCAAGTCAGCATTAGAGATATCAACACTATAATAGCTGTGGGTGTTGCGAACATCGTATGGATAGTTGTTAAAACGTGCGATGTTATTCAGGTCAAATTGTGGGCAGGTGTAAGCTGAGAGATAAGGAGCCTCGTTAGAAGAATTTACATTCTTTACAATATTCAAGTTGAACATACCTGCGTCGGTTGCATTACCCTCGGCATCAAATTTGACATCCAACAAATACTCGCTTTTCTTGATAAGAGCGATTTCAATAGCATCCAAGTTGGTTACTTGACCACGCTCAATAGTTACTTCAGAGAGAATGGCATTATTAATAATATTGCCATCGTTGGTGGTAATTTCAATTGTATATCCATCTGTGTATGTCGCAGCGGGGAGGATGAAGTGGAATGATGTAGCATTCTCGATTGTTGAGCCAACAGAGACACCTTCACCACAATCCAAAATAATGTCAGAAGACTTTGAAAAGTCGAATTCAAACGTGTAGTTACCGTCGCTGACCTCGCTGGTTTCAAAACTTGCGGTGCCGGCAACAGGTGTGTCGGTAGCGGCTGAGAGTTTGATCTGCTTGATAACGAACGATTGTGTGTCGTCTGGTAACAGAGCATAGATAGGAATGTTCAAATAACCAAAGAGGTGCTTAAACTCCAACTCAGTAGCCTCCAATTCGGCAATCGCCAACATTGGGTTCACGGCGAAATCAATGCCACCGTCCTTGTAGGGTTGGGTAAGAGGAGTCGTAAGGGTCACCTTGCCAGACTCGTTTACTTGATTATCCTCTGCATAAGGATATATGCCAAACAAACTTGGAGTTGCGGTAGCTGCAGGCGTTGTAGTATCCGCTTTCTTGAACTCCTCACTCTCGGTGTCATAAGAGAACTGCTCGTTTTGAGTAGTTGTAAAGAGTGAAATAGAAGAATCATCGTTCCACTCAAAACCGAATTGCGAGGCAGACTCGATTGTTGCCAAGTAAGTCTTTTCTTCGGCAGGTGGTGTAGGTTCTTCCGTGGGCGGTGTGTCGGGTTTGTTGGAATTGTCGTCAGGGGTGACGCCGTCGTCGCTACCACAACCTACGATGGTGAGCAACATTGCAAATGATAGTAATAATTTTTTCATAAGGTAGTTTTATTTGGTTTATGTTTAATTATGTTCGTTGTTCTGCGAGTCTTTTTTACATCTATATCTCACATTGTGTCCTCACTACATTATTTATCCATAGTATTTCAATTGGTTAAACGTTTTAAACGCTGAAAAAATCGTTCAATCGTGCGAATTTAACAATTTTTAGATTTAGTTCCTAATATTTGAGATTGTAACAATGAATTAACATGTAAATTATTGGCGTGTTGAACTGATTACTTGAATTCTTATGACATAATAATCGAAGAAATCAGAAATTACAGTTTGGCATTGTTAAGGTCTTCTTTGTAATGATATGCATTTTACATGTTAAAGCAGATAATTCCCAAAAAAAATAGACCCAAATAGGTTCTATTAAATAAAAAATGGTTACTTTTGTCTTTTGGGACGAGAGTGACCATTTTTTAAATTTGAAATTTGAATTTTATACGATATGGCAGTAGAACTTAAAGACTTAACCAAAGTAGAGGATAATTATTCGAAATGGTACAATGAGCTTGTTGTTAAGGCAGGCTTGGCAGAAAATTCAGCAGTAAGAGGATGTATGGTCATCAAGCCTTACGGTTATGCTATCTGGGAGAAAATGCAGCGCGTGTTGGACGATATGTTCAAAGCAACAGGTCACGAGAACGCATACTTCCCTCTCTTCATCCCAAAGTCATTCTTCTCACGTGAGGCATCTCACGTTGAGGGTTTTGCAAAGGAGTGTGCGGTGGTTACTCACTATCGCTTGATGAACAACCCTGAGGGTGAGGGTATCGTGGTAGATCCATCAGCAAAGTTGGAGGAGGAACTCATCGTGCGCCCTACATCAGAGACTATCATCTGGAACACATACAAGAATTGGATTACATCATATCGCGATCTGCCTATCCTCTGCAATCAGTGGGCAAATGTTGTGCGTTGGGAGATGCGTACACGACTCTTCTTGCGTACAGCCGAATTCCTTTGGCAGGAGGGTCACACAGCTCACGCTACACGCGAGGAGGCCGAGGCTGAGGCTCTGAAGATGGTTCACGTGTATGAGAAGTTTGCGCAGGAGTATATGGGTGTACCTGTAGTTGTTGGTCACAAGTCGCCAAACGAGCGTTTTGCAGGTGCCGAGGATACCTTGACCATCGAGGCGTTGATGCAGGATGGTAAGGCTTTGCAGAGCGGTACATCGCACTTCTTGGGTCAGAACTTTGCAAAGGCATTCGATGTTACATATACTACCAAAGAGGGTAAGCAAGAGTATGTATGGGCAACATCATGGGGCGTTTCTACACGTTTGATGGGTGCCTTGATTATGGCTCACTCTGACAACAACGGTCTGGTATTGCCTCCAAAGCTCGCACCTATTCAGGTGGCTATGGTGCCTATCTACAAGGGTGACGAGCAGTTGAAGGAGATGACCGAGAAGTTGGAGGCTATTGCTGCCGAGCTTCGCGCAAAGGGTATATCTGTTAAGGTTGATGCTCGCGATAATGTACGTTCGGGCTTTAAGTTTGCCGAGTATGAGTTGAAGGGTGTACCTGTACGTTTGGCATTGGGCCCTCGCGACTTGCAGAATGGCACTATCGAGGTGGCACGTCGTGACACCCTCACAAAGGAAGTGGTATCGCAGGAGGGCTTGACCGACTATATCGTTTCATTGCTCGATCAGATTCAGGAAAATATTTTCCAGAAGGCTCTCAACTATCGTAACTCAATGATTACTGAGGTGAATTCTTGGGAGGAGTTTGTTGAGGTGCTCGACACTAAGGGTGGTTTCGTATCGGCTCACTGGGATGGTACTCCAGAGACTGAGGTGGCTATTAAGGAGGCTACGAAGGCAACTATCCGTTGTATTCCTTTGGATGCTAAACCTGAGGAGGGTAAGTGTATCTTCACAGGCAAGCCATCAAAGTGTCGTGTTCTTTTTGCACGTAGTTACTAATCGAAGTTGCCTAAAAGGGTGGGTTTGAAATCCCACCTTTTATACAATTTAGAATAATGATGTAATATATAGGGTTGTTCGTCGCTATGATAGAGCAACCCATTTTTAGATGTAAAGATTATGTTACACTTCGATTCCGATTATATGGAGGGTATGCACCCTCGGATTTTGGAGGCTTTTGTTGGCTCAAATATGGAGCAGACAACGGGTTATGGTCTCGACGAGTATTGCGTAATGGCGCGTGAGGCAGTGCGTAAGGCATGCGATGCGCCCGAAGCGGAGGTCCACTTCCTTGTGGGAGGTACGCAGACAAATGCAACCGTCATCCGCGCTTTGTTACGTCCGCACGAGGGTGTGCTGGCAGCAGCTACGGGTCATATAGCCGTGCATGAGAGTGGGGCTATTGAGGCTGGCGGACACAAAGTCATCACCTTGCCTCATAGTTGCGGAAAGATTACTGCTACGCAGGTAGATGAGTATATGACGTGGTTCTATGCAGACGAGAGTTTCGAGCATATGGCCTTTCCTGGAATGGTGTATATCTCATTGCCAACGGAGTATGGTACACTCTACTCGCTTCGTGAGATTGAGGCATTGGCCGAGGTTTGCCGTAAATGGAAGTTGAAACTCTTTGCCGATGGTGCCCGTTTAGGCTATGCTTTAGCTTCAGAGGAGTGTGATGTGACGCTTGCCGACCTGGCGCGTTTGTGCGATGTGTTCTATATTGGCGGTACAAAGTGCGGAGCGATGTTTGGCGAGGCGGTGGTGATGCGTAAGGGGTTGGTGCCTCACTTCTTCACCATTATCAAACAACAAGGAGCATTGTTGGCAAAAGGTCGTATGCTGGGTATTCAATTCCTGACGCTTTTTACAAATAATTTATATCTTGATATTGCGCACCATGCCGTTGAGTTGGCTTTACGCATAAAGAGAGCCTTTGTTGAAAAGGGTTATGAGTTATACTTCGATTCACCTACAAATCAGGTATTTGTTGCATTAAATGCAGAGCAAGAGTCTCGTTTGCGTGCTGTTACAACCTTTACCGAGTGGGAACGCCTTGCTGATGGTCGGCTGGTTGTACGTTTGGCAACAAGTTGGGCAACAAGCGATGAGAATGTAGAAGCACTGATAGCAAAATTGTAATTGAGTATCTTATTTTGATTTGTGAAAGATATATCGTATCTTTGCGAAAAATTTGAAATTATATGGCAGACAATTCAATACTTATCCGTCTTGACGGATTGAAACTTAAGTATGAGGAGATAGGTCAGAAACTCACCGATCCCGAAGTGATTGCCGACGTGAAGCAGTTTGTGCAGCTAACCAAGGAGTATAAGGAGTTGGAACCAATCATCGAGACTTCGGAGCGTTACCGTACAGCTATTGCCAATCTCGCCGAGGCAAAGGATATCCTCTTGAATGATAAGGATGAGGAGATGCGTGAGATGGCGCGTATGGAGATTGCAGAGTTGGAACCTGCGCTGGAACAGATGGAAGAGGAGATTAAGCTCCTGCTTATCCCAAAAGATCCACAGGATGATAAGAATGCTATCCTTGAGATTCGTGGCGGTACAGGTGGTGACGAGGCAGCTATCTTCGCGGGCGACTTGCTCAGAATGTACACCAAGTACATCGAGTCGAAGGGCTGGCGTTATGAGATTACATCATTCTCTGATGGTGCTGCGGGCGGCTACAAGGAGGTTGTGCTGAAGGTGACAGGTCAGAGCGTCTATGGTACGCTGAAGTATGAGTCGGGCGTGCACCGTGTGCAGCGTGTGCCACAGACTGAGACTCAGGGTCGTGTTCACACCTCGGCAGCTTCGGTGGCTGTATTGCCTGAGGCAGAGGAGTTTGATGTGGAGATTTCGATGAACGACATCCGTAAGGATATTTTCTGTGCGTCAGGTCCTGGTGGTCAGTCAGTTAATACCACCTACTCGGCTATCCGCCTTACCCATATTCCTACGGGTATCGTGGTGCAGTGTCAGGATCAGAAATCACAGCTCAAAAACTTCGACAAGGCATTTGAGGAGTTGCGTACGCGTGTGTTCAACCTTGAGTACTCGAAGTATCTCGACGAGATTGCGTCGAAGCGTAAGACAATGGTTTCTACGGGTGACCGTTCGGCGAAGATTCGTACCTACAACTACCCACAGGAACGTATCACCGACCACCGTATCAACTACACCATCTACAACCTTTCGGCATTTATGGATGGCGACATTCAGGACTGCATCGATCACCTGATCGTAGCCGAGAACGCCGAGCGTCTGAAGGAGAGCGAGTTGCAGTAGAATCTTCCACGTTCTAAATAATGAAGGGTTGTCCAAGCAGGATGACCCTTTTTTTGTTTGGAGATGGAAATATTACAAATATTTTATATATTTGTATAATGGAAAAATAACAATGACATCGCACCAACAACATATCACCCTAAAGCAGCTTCAGCAGCAGATTAAGTCGGCTGTTGAGGGGGCGTTGCCGTTGCCTGTGTGGGTGGTGGCTGAGGTGGCAGAGTTGAAGGTCAATTATTCGGGGCATTGCTACCTCGAGCTGGTCGAAAAGAGCGAGCCCAAGCGTGGCGGCTCATCAACACCTACGGCACAGGCGAGGGCTGTAATCTGGCGCAGTCAGTGGGCTATGGTAGCTGCTTACTTCCGTCAGCAGACAGGTTCGGAACTTGGGGTGGGAATGAAGATATTGGCAAAGGTGCTGGTGTCGTACCACGAGCTGTATGGACTTTCGTTGCAGATTTCCGACATTGACCCAAGTTATACCCTGGGCGAGGTGGAGCGACAGAAGCAGATGACCATAGCACAGCTAAAGGCTGATGGGGTGTGGGATATGAATCGTGAGCAGCAACTGCCCTACCTTGTGCAACGCATTGCGGTGGTGTCGAGTGCGGCAGCAGCAGGCTATCGCGACTTTATGAACGAGCTGCGTGGGGGCGGCTACGCCTTTCGTTGCGACCTCTATGATGCGGTGGTGCAAGGTGTCGCAGCCGAGGAGTCGATATGTGCGGCATTGGATGAGGTGGCTCTTAAGCAGGAGCAATATGATGCTGTGGTGCTTATCCGTGGCGGTGGTTCGGCAAGTGATTTGAGTTGTTTCAACTCTTACAGATTATGCTCCTATGTGGCGCAATTTCCACTTCCCGTATTGACGGGCATTGGTCACGACAAGGATACCAGCGTGGCAGATATGGTGGCGCATACGCCACTAAAGACCCCTACGGCGGTGGCGGCGTGGCTGGTGGACAGAATGGAACGCATCGAGGGATGGCTGGAGGAGATGATGGTGCAACTTGCATCGTTCGCAACAGCGATAACAAAGGTTCAGGAACAGAAACTGGAACGCCTAAAGTCGGAACTGAAGATTCAGGCGGCAAGCTATTGCCAAAGTGCTGAAGCTCGGTTAGGACTTTTGCGCGAACAGTTAATATCGATGATAGGGCGTCGCTTGGAACGAGAGCAGAACCGATTGGAAGTGGCTCAGCGGAGTGTTGAGGCTCTTTCTCCTAAACGAATTATGGAATTGGGTTTTGCCGTAGTACGTTTGGGGGGTAAGTCATTGAAGAGCGTGGCCGATGCACAATCGGGTGAAAAAATAGAGATTGAGTTAAATGATGGTGTGATAAAAGCAAGAGTAGAGTAATATGATGAGCAAAGAATTTACATACAGCGAGGCAATTGCCGAGATAGAACAGATAATAGCTCGCCTGCGTAACGAACAGACCGAGGTGGATACTCTCTCGGCAGAGTTGAAACGTGCTACAGAGTTGATTGCACGCTGCAAGGAGCAGTTGCGCCATGTTGAGGCATCGGTAAAGGAGCAGTTGGAGGAGTAAGATGAAAAGATTGATAAAATATATCCTCAACTTTATCCCTCGCCCCATATTGCAACGCGTAGCGGGGTGGGCAGTACCAATACTGGGTTTGTTTTATGTCGGGCGAGGTAAGGAGTGTCCCGTGTGTGGTTGTCGTCGCCGTAAGTTTTTGCCTTATGGCTATGTTGAACAACGCGAGAATGCTCTTTGCCCCAATTGTCTTGCATTGGAGCGTCATCGTCTGTTGTGGTTGTGGTTGTTGCGTGAGAGTGATTTGGGCCGTGGGGCTGTAGCTCTGCCACGTATGTTGCATATTGCGCCCGAAGTCACACTTATGCGTAAAATACGCAAGATGTATGCTTCGACCCCCGATAGATACGTAACAGCTGATTTGGAGAGTCCTCTTGCGGATATGCATTTCGATATTCAGCATATTCCGCTTGCTGATGAGAGTTTCGATGTGATTATAGCCAATCATATTATGGAACATGTGGAGGATGACCACCGAGCCATGTGTGAATTGTATAGGATACTGAAAAAAGGTGGTTGGGGCGTGATACTCTCGCCTATTGACGAGAGTCGAGCGACAACATTTGAAGATGATACCATCACTGATGAGAAGGAGCGAACGGCTATTTTCGGGCAGTATGACCATCGTCGCATATATGGACGTGATTATGCCGAGCGTCTGCGTAGGGCAGGGTTCGAAGTAGAAGTGATTGATTATAAACAGCAATTTTCTCAGAAGGAGCAGGCATTGTATGCATTATCTGACGAGAAATTATATATTGTTTGGAAACCATAAACGTGAGGTAGTATGAATGAAGTGTTAAAGAGATACGGGTCGCTACGTAATATCGTTGCATCCACTTTTTCACCCACTACACAGGAGTGTGTTGATAAGGCTTTAATCTTCGCTGAGGAGCGAATGAGAGGATATAACCGTTATGATGGCACTCCTCTATTTGACCACGATGTTGCTGTGGCTGAGATTGTAGCTAAGGAGATTGGGTTGGGTCGCAATTCGGTTGTAGCGTCAATTCTGCACGATATAATGCGTATCGCCAATAAAGAACGTCCCGACGAGGTGGATGCTCTTTCGCGTATCATTCGCGAAGAGTTTGGCGAGGCTGTGCTGGGAATTATAGTAGGCTTATGCAAGATCTCAAATATTAAACTCAAAGTGTCAAAGGAGCAGGCAGACGATTTTCGTGATATGATTGTTAGCTACTCGGAAGACCCTCGTGTGATTTTGATTAAGCTTGCCGACCGTTTGGAGGTTATGCGTAACCTGCAAATATTTCCTCCAGAAAAACGTCGTAAGAAGAGTTGGGAGAGTATGAATCTCTATGCTCAAATAGCACATAAGTTGGGTTTGTATGCTCTGAAGAGTGAGTTGGAGGATTTGGCTCTCAAGTGGTTGGAAAACAAAGATTATGAGTATATATGCCGTCGCTTGGAGGAGACCGAGAGTGAACGACAGACTTTCATTGCACGTTTTCTTGTGCCAATCGAGGAGCGACTAAAGCAGGTGCCAAACCTGAACTATCACATCAAGAGCCGCACGAAATCGATATACTCCATTTGGAATAAGATGCGTAAGCAGAACGTAGGATTCGAGGGCGTTTATGATATCTTTGCTTTGCGTGTGATTATTGATTGCCCCAAGGAGATGGAGAAGCAGTTGTGCTGGACAGTATATTCCATTGTGGGCGATTGTTATACCCCAAATCCAAAACGTATGCGCGATTGGGTTACTATTCCTAAGAAGAATGGCTATGAGTCGTTGCATACCACCGTTTCGGCGGGTGAAGGCCGTTGGGTGGAGATACAAATCCGCACCGAGCGTATGGATGCTGTGGCCGAGCGAGGTATCGCAGCGCATTGGCGCTACAAGGGTGTGAATCAAGGTGCCCAGACTTCCGAACAGTGGCTTAGTCGTCTGCGTGAGGCTCTGGAGGAGACCACTCACTCGCTTACGCAACGTTTTGATGCCAAGCCATCGTCGGGAGAGATATTCGTCTTTACTCCTAATGGCGATATACGCAAATTGCCTGAGGGTGCTACGGTATTGGATTTTGCCTTCGACATTCATACTAACCTGGGTTCTACATGTACAGGTGGAAAGGTGAATAATCGTGCTGTGCCTATCCGCGAGGTGTTGCGTAATGGTGATATTGTTGAGGTGATGACCCAGAAAAACCAAACGCCTAAGGCAGATTGGCTATCTTTCTGTGTAACATCAAAGGCGCGTTCACGCATTAAATCATATATTCGTGAGGAGCAATTGAAGCATGCTCGCATGGGACGTGAAGAGTTGGAGCGTAAACTCAAGAATTGGAAGATTAATACCCCTATTGATGAGGTGGTAGCCTACCTATGTCGTACTCTCAAGGTACGCACAGGTCGCGAGTTACATTCGATGATAGCGTTGCAAAAAATTGATTTCATCTCAATCAAGGAGATTCTAAGTCGTTGGCTGTCGGGTCAGGCCGATGAAGAGCGTCGTGCGGCAGCCGCCGAGGCGGACAAGAAGAAGGAGAGTAAACTGTCGGAAGTACAGCCTCGACGCTCATCTGATGCTTTGATTATAGACGATAAGATCAACAATATAGAATATAAGTTAGCGAAGTGTTGTAATCCAATCAAGGGAGATGCTATTTTTGGTTTTGTGACAATTGCTTCAGGTATAACTATTCATCGCACCGATTGTCCTAATGCTGCACGTTTGCGTGAGAATTATCCTTACCGTATCATGGATGCGCAGTGGCGTAATAAAGCCGATGGGTCGTTCCGTGCTACCATATCGATTGTGTCACAAGATATACCGGGTGTGGCAAATCAGATAACAGAGATTATAACACGCGAACTTAAACTCAATATTCGAGGTTTGAATTTCAACTCTCGTGGCGATGGAACCGCCGTAGGTACCGTGAGTGTTGAGGTGCCAAGTGCCGCTGTGGTAGATATGTTAATACACTCGATAATGCGTATAAAAGGTGTGCAACGAGCATACCGATTGAAAAATTAAATCTAAAATTTAAAACTATGCATAAGCCTTTAAAATTTCTCTACGACCTGTTGCTGCCCATCTCTCGTATTCCTGGTTTAGGATGGACGGTGCGCCCTCTAAAGTTGGTGATATATACTATCGAAGGATTATTGGCTCACGGAACTATGGATATGAGTGCTGCTTTGACATTTTATGCTCTTATTTCGATAGTCCCGGTGCTGGCTCTTGTTTTTGCTGTGGTCAAAGGTTTTGGATTGGCCGAAACACTGGCGCAAAACCTATATGGACTATTGCCGCAGATGCCCGAGGTGGTCGATTATGTAGTATCATTTGCTAATAATACGTTGGCTCGTACAAATGGCGGTGTGGTGGCAGCTATATCGGTGGTAACTCTGTTCTGGTCGGTGGTACGCGTGTTTGAATCAATTGAGACAAACTTCAACAAGATATGGGAAGTGAAATCAACACGCAATTTGGTGCGTAAATACTCCGATTACATTACCGTTGTAGTTATAGCTCCTCTATTGTGGATTATAGCCACTTCAATAGGAGCTTACACCAGGGAAGTCTTGGGTATTGACGGTGTATGGTGGCTCAGGGCATTGTCGAAGTTAGTGTCGTTGTTGTTTGTATGGGCAATGTTTACATTTATTTACTTGGTACTTCCCAACACAAAAGTGCGCTTGCGTTCGGCGCTATTGGCAAGTATATTTGCTGGTACGGGATTCTATCTTTTTCAGGCGCTGTTTGTCTTCTTGATGCGATGGATGACCTCATATAGTGCCATCTATGGTAGTTTTGCGGCTTTGCCTTTGTTCTTGCTGTGGATGCAGAATTCGTGGAGTATATTGCTGTTGGGTTGTGAACTCTCGTTTGCGTTACAGAATGAGAAACGATATGATGAGGAGCGCGAAATACCGGCTGTTAGTCATGACTACTCGCAAAAACTTATGGTAGCTATCATGTATTATATTACTCAATCGTTTGTGCGAGGTGAGGGGGCAGTTCCTATGAAGGATGTAAGGGAGAATCTTGGTATTTCTAGTCGTATTGCCAATAAACTGCTCTCTGCACTTGTTGCTGCTCAGATGCTCAATGAAGTTAAGTGTGAGGAGGAGGACTACGATGTAGCTTATGCTCCGGCACGTGATGTAGCAACACTCAGGGTGGGTGATTTACTAATAGCTGTAGATGGGTATGCTGAAGATGATGAGAATAGCGATATGCTCATGCAGGCCGATGTAACCAAGTGTGCTGTTGCTGTCGTGGAGCAGATTAAGCAGGCTGCGTGGTTAAGTGATGGAAATGTGTTGATTAAAGATGTTGTGAAGGATGAGTAATTCAGTACAACCTTTAAGGGTGGTGGTTGTCGGTAGTGGTAATGTAGCCGAGGCTGTAGCAATTGCTGTAGCTGACACTTGGGCTTTGGAGCTTAAACAGGTGGTGGCTCGCAATACACAACGAGCAGCAGCAATAGCTGAGATGTGTCGTACGGATTGGTGTGACGACTTGTCTAAATGTGAGGAGGCGGATTTTTATATCATAGCTGTTAGTGATAGAGCTGTTGAGGAGGTTGCCTCGCAACTTAATTGCGCCGAAGGTGCTATTGTTGTGCATACGGCAGGTAGCGTCGAGATGGAGGCTTTAGGTGAATGTGCAAGAGGTGTTTTATACCCCTTTCAGACCTTTACTATGGGGCGTAAGGTCGATTTCTCGGATGTTCCTCTGTTTGTTGAAGGTTGCTCAGAGGAGGTTACCGAACGTATTGAAAGTCTGGCTCAGTTGCTCAGTCGCAGAGTGTATCGAGCCAACTCTTCGCGCCGACGCGAGATTCATCTGGCTGGTGTTTTGGCTTGCAATTTTGTGAATGCTCTATATAGCATGGCTGCCGACCATATTGACTCTACCGAGGCTCTGCCATTCGATGTGTTGCGTCCGCTTATTTTGGAAACAGCACGCAAGGCTTCTGAATCTTCTCATCCACGTTTGGTGCAGACAGGACCTGCGGTAAGAGGTGATTTTGCTGTGGCTGAACGTCATCAAGGTATGCTTGATGACACTACACATAAAGAGATTTATAAATTATTAACCGATTATATATGGCAAACTTCAAAGAAGATATAGCACTTTGCAAAGCTTTCATT
>JAGBTO010000098.1 GCA_017631285.1 Alistipes sp. | reverse complement strand
GGAGTCCACGCATCACCAGGCGATGCCCAGCCGTTGATGGCGCAAGTGGCAGCCCACTGCAAGTGCGCGCGAGCCGAGATGTCTGATGGGTTCTCCAGCTCCTTGCATACGTTGTCAATCACGGTGCGGATAACGCCCTCCTGGAAGTAGTGCTGCACGTCGCTATCCTCCTCGCCGTTGATGTAAATCTCCAATACGTGAGAGATAGTGTCGGCTGCCGCACAAGCGGTCTGGAATGCAGGAAGTGTGAGCGTAAGCTCGGGGTCAATGATTGAGGTCTTGGGGTAGAGCACAGGGCTCCAGATATATGACTTCTCCTTCAACGCAGCATTGCTCACTACCGAGCAGTTGTTCATCTCGCTACCTGTTGCGGGGAGTGTAGGAATCATCATCGTTGGCAATGATTTTGTAGGAGGAACAGCGTCAACCTGGTCGTGACGGCTGAATACCATATTCCACAACTCGCCCTCGTAGTAGAAACCTGCAGCAATAGCTTTGGCAGCATCCATCGCGCTACCGCCACCAACACCAATAACCAAATCAACATTATTTGTCTTGCAGTGCTCTACGCCCCTGGCAATAGTGGTGATTTCGGGGTTTGGCTCTGCTTCGTAGAAAGTGCTAACATTCAATCCGGCATCTTTTAACATTCCCTCAATGCGGGTCATTAATGGCTCCAAGAATGTCAAATCCTTATAGGAAACCAAACATACGTTTTTGCCTAAAGCCTTGGCCTCGTCACCAATTCGCTTCAGCTCACCTGCACCGAACAATATTCTCACAGGATTGTAGTACTCAAAATTATTCATAGTAAGGTTGTTTAAGTTTATGTCTTTATATTATAACAAAGATAATAATATTTTTTTAGCCACGAAGAAAAAAACTCCAAAAGCTTAAAAACCTTTGGAGTGTATAATGTTTTTTGAAATTATCTTAACACTTGCTTATCCCTATTCGTGCCTCTTCGTTATCCTTCTCTAACTTCTCGTCCTCCTCCCACTCAATCATTGGGAATGTCTTGCCGCCAGCCAGCGAGAAGCGGGTGTAGGTGATTGGCAATCCGCGTTCCAAAAACTTAGTTTCGTAGGCGGTCTTAACCGAAAGCTCGGCGTCGGCAAAGCCTGTGCCGTAGATGTCGTTGTTCGACGCCTCGCATGGCAGCGAGAAGTGGTTTACAACAAAATTTGTGTAGCCATACAGGTGCTGCGAGTCGGTCTTGAGGTTAATCCAGCCATCTGAGGCCAAGAACTGCGCATAATACTCCAGGAAAATAGGCGACGTGAGGCGCTTCTTCGCACGGCGTGTCTTGAGCTGTGGGTCGGGGAAGGTAATCCAAATTTCGGCAACCTCACCCTCGGCAAAGAACGAGTTGATGAACTCGATGCGTGTACGCAGGAAGCCTACATTTGTCATGCCAGCCTCGGTTGCGGTCTTTGCTCCGCGCCACATGCGGGCACCCTTAATATCCACACCTATATAATTAGCGTTGGGGTTACGCTCGGCCAAGGCAATAGTATATTCGCCCTTACCACAGCCCAACTCCAAGATGATAGGGTTGTCGTTGTGGAAGAAATCCTTGTGCCAGCGACCTTTTAATGGGTGGTCCTTGTGGAAAATATCATCAAACTCAGGTTGCACCATGCAACTGAATGTGAGATTTTCGGCAAATCGTTTTAACTTATCTTTTCCCAAAACTTCGTGTTTTAATGGTTTATTTGTTCGCTTGAAAATTTATTCCAGCTGCCTCTACGCCTGCAATGCTCGTTAAAGGAGTTATCTCGAAGAGATATTTACCCTTGCATTTCAGCCTCACACCTTGGCGGTAGGGTAGTTCTATGTCAATGCTACTTGCCGTAGGTTGCGACCACTCCACAGCACAAGGTAGATGCACCTGTTCGACGTGATACAGCGAATCGGGCGAATACATCTTTACTTGCAGTGCAATTTGCTCAGTTTGAAATCGACTATTCACGTGCAAGGTTATGCTCAGGTTGCGCACCTGTTCGGAGTCGTTATTGAATTCTACACTTACCGACTCTTTCCAATTGCTTACATCAACATCTTTCATTACTACCGTGTCGGGAGCAATCGTGCAAGCCGCAAAGGTGAGACAACACAGTATGCCTAAGATAGTACTACGCATGTTAATTACTCCTTATTTTCGGCAGTAGGTTTGTTGTGTGCTGGCTTGCCGTTTTCGCGGTTGTGGTCGCGGCGATTACGAGCGTTGCGACGATTGTGATGATCGCGGTGTGGACGAGAATTCTGCTTCTCTTCGCGCTCGGGTTTAGCCTCCGACTTTGCGACTGGAGCCTCGTTTTGAGGTGCAGGTTTAGCCTCTTGTTGAATCTCCTGCTTTGGATGATGCTCACCGCGTTGTTTGTCACGATTCTTGTTCTTGCGACGACGCTTGTTCTGGTTGTCAAAGCGTGTGATGCTATCCTCCTCGGTGCGATATGTAGGCTCCTCGACAGTCGTAATGCTATCTTTGTCAATGAGTGAATCCACCTTCTTGCCTGCACGGTTCATGGCTATAATCTCACGCACGCGCGAAGTAGGGATTGTAACCATATTCGATATTGAGTCCTTGCTGCTGCTAAACGACATTGTGCGAGCCAGAATATCGGTCTTAACCAAGTAGTACTCGCCATCCATAGCCTGCAATGGCTCACGAACGCGAGGCAATGTCTGACGCGCATCGGCATACACATCATACTCATACATCAAGCAACACTTCAACTTCGAGCACTGTCCTGCCAACTTCTGGGGGTTGAGCGATATATCCTGCACACGAGCAGCGTTTGTAGTTACACTTGAGAATGAAGATATCCATGAAGCACAGCACAATTCACGTCCGCAAGCGCCAATACCTCCGATACGACCTGCCTCCTGACGAGCACCAATCTGCTTCATCTCGATGCGAATGTGGAAACGCTCGGCGAAAACCTTGATGAGCTCACGGAAATCGACACGTCCCTCGGCTATGTAGTAGAATATAGCCTTAATCTTATCGCCCTGATACTCCACATCGCCAATCTTCATGTCAAGACCCATGTCGGCGGCAATCTGGCGCGATTGAATCATGGTGTCATGCTCCAAGGCAATAGCCTCCTGCCAACGCTCAATGTCGTAAGGCTTTGCCTTGCGATAAATCTTTTTGTACTCACCATTGAATGGTGTGAAGCCTGTGCGGCGAATCTGTTTGGCCACCATGTCGCCTGTAAGCGAGATGATGCCTATGTCGTGACCCGGTGAAGCCTCAACAGCTACGATGTCGCCACGCTTCAGGTCGAGGTTGTTTACGTTCTTGTAGTATGAACGTCGAGTATTTTTGAAACGCACCTCAAAGATGTCGGTAGGAATATTATTGGGGTACTCCTCCAGCCAAGCTGTTTCATGCAATTTAAAACAACCTTCGACAGGTTTTGCACATAGTTCCTCGTTGCAGTCGCAGAGTGCAAATCCTCGGCCCATTTCGGGTATATGTTTTTTAGGACAATCCATATTGTTTACAAAATTTTGGTAAAGGTAATAAAATTTTTTATTCTTTCACCTCTTTTTTTGTGGCAAGTTCCATTTGGCGGATGTTTCTTTTTACGCGTAGTGATGTCAGAAGGGCACATGTGGACAATCCGATGATGAATCCAATGATTAGTCCGTTGGCTTTCATTCCGCAATTGAAGGCTAAAAAGTAACCTGTTGGGATATTTATTACCACATAGGAGATTACCACAATTGGCATAATAATTTTCACATCCTGCAAGCCTCGAAGAATGCTAATTGATATTGCTTGTATGCAGTCGGAAATTTGAAACAAAGCAATGAAAATCAACATCGTAGCTGTGATGTCGATAACATCCTGATTTGATGTGAAAAGTGTTGGAATATGATGGCGTAGCAATATGTAAATCGTCGCTACCGTAATGTTCCATGCAAGCCCCATTTGGTACGAAGCATTTACGGTTGGGCGTAGTCGATGGTATGTCTTGCGACCATAGATGTACGAGCATAGGATTGTTGTTGCCGAGCCAATTGCTACCACAATCATAAATGTTACGTTCATCATGTTTACACCAATCTGGTAGGCACTCACCGATGTGGCACCAAATGCCAAAACTAATATTCCGGCAACGACAAAGGCACTTGCCTCCATCAACATCTGAAATGAAATTGGGGCACCCACCTGGAGTATCTTTCGGGTGGTGCGCCAGCTGAGCCGCGCTTCTTGCAGTAGGTTTGCTGTGTATTGCTTGAAGCGTGGTGTGAGGAAGAAATATCCCACCAGCATTACACATTGACATATGCGTGAAATGAGTGTTGCGTAACCAGCTCCCACAGCTCCCATCTGCTCGAATCCAAATTTACCGAAGATAAATACCCAATTCAGAAATATGTTCAGTGCATTGGCTGAAATGATGGTTACCATTGCTATGCGGGTGTTGCCTACACCTTCAAGGAATTGCTTTACGCTACCCCAAATCATTACAGGCAGCACACCCCATATCAGAGTATCGAAGTAGGGCAGAGCCAAATCGATAACCTCGCCTATTGAAGTGTCGTTGCCATCCCCCAGCATCAACCGGCCCATAAGCGGGAATAGTGGTCGTGCGGCAGATAGCAGCAGGGTGGCAATTATGCCAATTATCGTGAATAGTACTATTCCGTTTAGCAGGTACTTGCGAGTGTGCTTTATTCTGCCTTGTGCGAATCGCTCGCCCACCAAAGGTGTGAGTCCAAATGTGAGACCCATTGCTGCGATGAAGATGATGAAAAAGAAGTTTTGCGCAAACGACACAGCTGCCAGGGGCGTGGGGTCATTGCCGCCGTATTGTCCTACCATGGCGGTGTCGGCAAGTTGTACGGTAATTTGCCCTACTTGCGACAAAATCACAGGTAGAGCAAGACGTAAATTTTCCTTGTAAAACGAAGGATATGTTTTCAATAAATTCATACTGGCACAAAAGTACTAAAAATGGTCGAAATCTGTTCAAAATATATTGAGCATTTTTATCGTTTAGTGCAAAAGTGTTGTGTTTGGATGTAAATGTAATATTGTTAGTATAAGGGTTGGGGTATTTGGTCAATAAGTACACTAATCCTTGATTGATAATAATTATTGACTACTTTTGTTGGTGTAATTAGGAATAAATGTAAAAAACAGGTGTTATATGGTACAATATTATGAATGGATGCCGTTTGTCGAGAAATTGAATGCGGTGGATGGTATAGATGGCGAAATAGCAGTGTTTACTTACTCAGATTTCAGCCGAGAGTGTAAGCAACGTGGGTATGTTATAAATGCAGAGACAATGCGTACACCTCACAAGTTGGATTTCTTTCTCATTATACATAAGTTTGCAGGGAGTGTAACTTTAAAGATTAATATGGAGGAGTATCATGTGGGTGAAGGTGCACATATGCTACACGTAGCTCCAGGACAAATAGTGTCACTGGAGTCTATTACGCCCGATTTTGATGCCCATGTTATGATTATGTCATCACGATTTATTGAGTCGTTATTGGTCTTTATGAATAACTTTGTACCATGGCGATTTGGTGCGTCACGTTTGGCTGTAAAACCACTTTCGGAGCATGAAAGTAAGATGTCGGAGTTTTTTGTGAGTTCGGTTCGTTATGTTCTCTCTGATAAAAACAATCCTTACCGTTTGCATGCTACCCAACATGTGATGATGGCGATTTTCTATGCGTCAGATAAACTTGTTGAGATAAATAATTGCGATACCGTTCGCACCAATGCCGATGTCTTGACAAAGCAGTTCATGGAGCTGGTGAAAGAAAATTTCCGCAAGGAGCGCCTTCTTAAATTCTATTCCGACAAGATGTGTATCACCTCACGATATTTGTCGCGCGTTGTCAAGGAGTGCACAGGTTCTTCGGCCTCGGATTGGATTGAACGTTATGTGGTACTTGAGGCACGTGCATTGCTAAAGTCAACCAATATGACCATTCAGCAGATAAGTGATGAGTTGAATTTCCCTTCGCAAACTTTCTTCGGAAAGTATTTCAAACGACGTGTTGGAATGTCGCCCAAGGAGTATCGTCGAGTGGGTTAGTATTAGTTGTTACATAAAGCAAAAAAGGTTGTTCTTTATTGATTTATTGAACAGCCTTTTTTTATGATTTTAATCTTGCTCTACCTCCTTGGTTTTATCTTTGCCATTCGCCAATCTCCATATCGCGAATGTCGCTGCCGTCGATGGTGAAACGAATGGCCGTGCGTACTTTGTGGAATCCGTATTTACCTGCTGCTCCAGGGTTGATGTGCAGTAGCGAGTAGATGGGGTCGTATATCACCTTTAATATGTGAGAATGTCCTGCAATGAAGATGTCGGGTTTCGATGCCTGTATCAACCGAATGGCCGTGGGTGAGTAGTGGCGAGGGTAGCCACCAATGTGAGTGATAAGCACACGTTTTTTCTCACACTCGAAAACTATGAAATCGTTATATACACGTCTGATTACACCACCGTCAATATTGCCATAAACACCACGTAGGGGCTTGAATGCCGCAATCTCATCGGCAAGTTCCAACGAGCCTATATCGCCAGCATGCCAAATTTCATCAACATCCTTTAGGAATAAACGCAGTTTGTCGTCAAAACATCCGTGTGTGTCCGATATTACCCCTATTCGTTTCATATCTAATAATTTGCGTTAATGAAATCGTTTGGCAGGAACCATGTTTTACGTTTGGGGATGGTTTTGTCAATGGTCAGAGTTGTGCGTTGTAGATGTCGCTGCTGCATTACATATTCATCCAGGAAAGATAGAATCTCGGTGTGATTTTCGTGCATGGGCTTGCTTGCCATTGAATGAGTCTCATATTCCACTACGTATAGCCAATAGGGCGCACCTGCGTCATGTAACTCATCGGCTATATATTGTGAACCATACATGCCTCGGCCTAACATCGCCATCTTGGTATATGGCACTTGAGTGTCGGAACTGCCGTGGAATAGAAGCATGGGCGCAGCTGTGCTGTTCCACTCAGGTGCTCCATTAAGTGTAAACACAGCACCGGCAAATGCTATCACACCTGCATAGTTGAACCCTTCTTGTAATGCTGCTGTTGTGGGGTGTTGGTTGCATATAGCCCACTCGGCTTGCAATGCCGTTATAGCTCCTGCGCTTGAACCACTAACGACAATCTTGCTGGTATCAATATGCCACTCGTGGGCGTGCTCCAAGATAAAGTTCGTAGCCGAGAATAAATCCTCTACAGCTATGTTTATGGTTTTGTCAAAGAGTCTTAAAAATTCAATTATACCTGGCGATTTTACACCTCGCATACCCAAGCGATAGTCTATTGATACAACGTCATAACCATGCTGTGTCAATGTGTAAAAATAGGGAATATCGTTATTGTTGTCGCGGCAGCCACCAACAAACCCTCCGCCGAAAATAAATATCACACATGGACGCTTACCCTCCACCGGTGCCGAGTAGTGGTCGAGGTATAACGAGTCGGGGCCCTTGACTGCATACCGATAAGTTCTCTTATTTGGGGTAAGAGGTGTTGTCGAAATGCTCTGAGCCCACGATTGTAGGGCTATAAAACTAAAGAGTATGATGGTGAAAATATATCTCATTTTTTACTATTTATATTTCTCCTTCCACAATGCCTTCATTCTCTCGGCAATCTTTTGTTCCTGCTGATTTTGAGTGTTGGGATGGTAGAACGTATGTCCTGTAAGACTCTCTGGCATAAACTCCTGCTCTACGAAGCCGCCCGCATAGTCGTGGGCATATTTGTAATCCTTGCCATATCCAGCCTCACTCATTAATTTTGTCGGAGCGTTGCGGAGGTGTAGCGGTACGGGCCGATTTGTGGTGTCCTTATTTACAAATGCAAGTGCTTCGTTTATTGCCATATAGGCTGAATTGCTTTTGGGGCTTGTGGCAAGATAAATGGTTGTCTCGGCAAGTGTGATACGAGCTTCAGGCATGCCTATTTTATGTACCGTGTCGAAACATGCATTTGCCAGAAGTAGGGCATTGGGATTAGCTAATCCTATATCTTCAGATGCCAAAATCACCAATCTGCGAGCAATGAAACGAGGCTCTTCGCCACCGGCTAACATACGAGCCAGATAATAGATGGCGGCATTTGGGTCGCTACCTCTAACCGATTTGATAAATGCCGATATGACGTCATAATGCTGCTCTCCGTTTTTGTCGTACAGAGCGATGTTCTGTTGCAGACACTCGGTTACATAGTCATCGGTAATGTCGAAATCACCATCGCTCGCACCCGCTATTATATCAAGTATGTTGAGCAACTTACGAGCATCACCGCCCGAAAATTTGAATAGTGCGGCAGTTTGTGAAATGGTTATGTTACGCTTACTTAACTCCTCGTCGGTTGTAATGGCACGCATGAGTAGTGTTTGCAGTTCATCGTCGTTCATCGACTTGAGTATATACACTTGACAGCGGCTCAAAAGTGGTGATATAACCTCAAACGAGGGGTTTTCGGTCGTAGCACCAATCAGCGTAACTATTCCTTGTTCAACAGCTCCGAGAAGCGAGTCCTGCTGGCTTTTGTTGAAGCGATGAATCTCGTCGATGAATAGGAATGCCGACTTGGCTTGAAATAGACTGTTTTTACGAGCTGTTTCAATTACCTCGCGTACATCCTTCACGCCCGATGTTACAGCCGACAGGGTGTAAAACGGACGGCCCAAGTGGTTGGCAACGAGTTTGGCAAGAGTAGTCTTACCCACACCTGGAGGGCCCCATAATATAAATGATGGGACGTTGCCAGTGTCAAGGAACTTGCGAAATACGCCATTCTGACCCACCAAATGGGTCTGCCCAATATATTCTTCGATTGATTTAGGACGAAGTCGTTCTGCTAGAGGTGTACTCATGATGGGTTATTTCAGATACTCCAATATATTGCCGCTAATCTGCATCAGCGATATTTCGCATAGTTTGGTATTATACTCAGCTGTGAGGATTCGTTCCTCGGCATCCAGGAGGCTTTTTTGTGCTTCGCGCATCTCAATTCCTGGCAGGTCGCCTAATAGATAACGTTCCATGGCAATTTCGTAATTCTCTTTAGCTGCGATGAGGTTCTGCTGCTCCAACTTTATCACCTCGAGGTTATTGGTATATGCCTGCCAAAAGTTTGCCAGGTCTGCCATGAGCGATTGCTCTAACTGCTCGCGTGAGAGTTGTGCATTCTCAACCTCTATGCGTGCATTGTGTTGTTCTCGACGACGATTGCCATCGAAGATAGTAAAGCCCATGCGTAGTCCCACATTTGGTCCCATAGCGCCTCGGACTTTTGTGTCTCCTGTGCCGTAGATATTACGATTATAACCATACCCAGCCGAGAGATTTAGATATGGGAAGTTTCGTGATTTTACAGCCTTTAAATCGAGTTCCGATATAGCGGTGTTACGGTTGGCAATAAGCAATTCTGAATTTGCCTCATTCATATTCTGCTTTAGGCTTTCCCACTCTAGCTGAGAGTTTACATCAATCATCGAATCTCGAACGATGCATCGCTCTGTAACATTTGGATTGGCCATCAATTCGTTTATGCGTATGCGTGATGCCGTTACCAACTCTTGTTGGGTCATATATTGTGATGAGTCGGCGTTGAAATCCACTCTTGCCTGCAACCAGTCCAAACGTGAGAAATCGCCGATGCGGTATCGTGCCTCGGTAATACGAAGTCGCTCGCGTGAAAGAGCTACGGCGTAGCGATAGTTCTTCAGACGCAGGGTCTGCTGAACCAAGTTGTAGTATTCGGCTGTGAGGTTTGCTACAAAATCTTCTACTTCAAGGCGTGTTTGCAACAAACCGAGGGTTTTCATCTCCTGCAACTTCTTGTAGTTAGTTTGAAGTTTCATGCCATTGAAGATGGTCCATCCCAACGATACCCCAACATCCATCGACTGATTGAATGATGCATTGGTCGAGTAGCTATCGCCCTGTCGGGGTGTGATGTGTGTTTGGTCGGCTGTGCCAGAGTATCCGGCCGATATGTCAAGTGTGGGCAACATTCCAGCATTAGCCCTCGAAGCGTTATTGTCGGCTATTTGTTGCTTGTTACGCACAATCTGCAAGTCGTAGTTGTTCTGTAAGCCTATTTCCAAGCACTCTTTGAGCGATACAATCTTTTGTGCCGAGATATTGCCTACGCAGGCAATAATAAGTATAAATGAAATGATATATCTCATAATCTAAAAGTTTGTTTCGTTACTCCTTCTTTATCTGCTTGCTGCGGTCGGTTGAGACATAAGAGTAGATAGCTGGTACGATGTAGAGAGTAAGTATTGTCGAAACTACCAAACCTCCAACAACGGCAACACCCATCGCGATACGTCCATTAGCACCCTCTCCCGTGGCAACGGTCAGTGGAAGCAAACCCAGAATAGTGGAAGCACTAGTCATAAGGATGGGTCGCATACGTTGCAATGAAGCTGATTCGATAGCCTCACGTAGGCTCTCACCAGCCTCCTGCTTCTGGTTGGCAAACTCCACAATCAAGATTCCGTTCTTTGCCACCAAACCGATGAGCATGATGATACCAATTTGGCTATATATGTTCATTGTCTGTCCTGTGGCCGCCATGAATATCAATGCACCCGCAATAGCCAAAGGCACCGTAAGCATGATGACAAATGGGTCTTTGAAACTTTCGAACTGAGCTGCCAAAATCAGGTAAATCAACACAATGGCAAGCAAGAATGCGAACAACAAACTCGAAGAGCTCTCTCGAAACTCCTTTGAATCTCCAGTAAGAGCCGTTCTAAAGTCGTCGGGTAATACCTCTGCGGCAATCCTATCCATCTCAGCCAGACCCTCGCCAATGGTTTTACCCTTGGCCAAACCTGCCGATATCGTAGCAGAAAGGAAACGATTGTAGTGGTAGAGTTGAGGCGGAGCCACATTCTCTTGCAATGTGACAACATTGTCCATCTGTATCATCTCGCCTGACGAGCTGCGAAGGTATATCGATTTAAGGTCGGCGGGTTTGTTACGCTGTTGGCGATTAATCTCTGCCAAGATTTCATACTGCTTACCATTCATGTAGAAGTAGCCCATTCGTTGGCCACTCAATCCATATTGCAAGGTTTGGGCAATATCGCGGGTTGATACACCAAGCAAGTTTGCTTTGTCACGATTTATAGTGATGCGTGCCTCGGGCTTCGAGAACTTGAGGTTTACGTCTGCCATCTGCAACACGTCGCTCTCGTAAACTTTCTCCATGAATTTAGGTAGCACCTCCTCCAATCTCTCGATTGTCATGGCTTGCAATACATACTGCACAGGCATACCGCCACGGCGGCTGCCGAATGTGCTCTGCTGTTGCACAAATGCACGAGCCTTGGTGTGTTTTCTCACTACGGCAGAAAGTTCCTCGGCAATCTCCATCTGTGAGCGTTCACGCTCGTTGATATCCTTCAATGCTACCTGGATATTTCCACGTCCACTGCTCACACGTGCTGTCACGTATTTCGATTCTGGCACCAGCGAGTCAATCTGCAGATTGATATTCTCGGTGTAGTCACGCATGTACTCATAGGTGGCACCCTCCGAGCCCATCGTGTTGATGTTAATCTGCGATCTATCCTCCAATGGGGCCAACTCGGCAGGTATAGTGCTCCACAACCAACCAATCACCACAAACATGGCAGTCGTTACGGGAATAGCTATCCAACGATGCTTAAGGAACGTAGAAAGGGTCGAGCTGTAGAAATTATTCAACCATACAAAGAATGGCTCAGTCTTTTCGTAAAACCAACTCTGCTTTTCGGTCTTTTTTAGAATTTTCGATGCGAGCATAGGTGTTACGGTCAAGGCTGCAAATGTCGAGATAATCACAGCTCCCGAGATCACCAAACTAAACTCAATGAATAGCTTACCCGTCATACCATCCATGAAGACTATAGGGAAGAATACAGCCAACAATGTGATTGAGGTCGAGATTACGGCAAAGAAGATCTCTTTTGCACCCTCGATACCTGCATCAAATGGGCTCATGCCTCGTTCGATTCTGATGTATATGTTTTCGGTCATAACGATGGCATCATCCACAACCAATCCAACCGAAAGCACTACTGCCAACATTGAAAGTACGTTGATTGAGAATCCTGCCAAATACATCAAAAAGAATGTTCCGATGAGTGATACAGGAATTACAATACAAGGGATAAGTGTTACGCGGAAATTTCTAAGGAACAAGAAGATGATGATAACAACCAATATAAACGCCTCATATACAGTCTGCTTCACCTCATCAATTGAGGCACGAATAAATCGCGTGTTGTCAAATCCGTAGCTGAGAACGATATCTTCTGGTAAATCCTTTTTCATGCCATTAACTCGCTCATATACGGCATCGGCAATCTCAATATGGTTTGCTCCGGGCTGTGGAACTACCACAACACCAACCATTGGAACACCATTCATCTTCATGTAGCTGCGTGTATCCTGTGGACCCAACTCGGCGCGGCCAATATCGCTTAGGCGAATAATGCGATCGTCGCTTTCGCGTACAACCAAGTCATTGAACTCCTGTGCCGTATGCATCAAACCCATAGTACGGATTGTGAGCTCGGTGGTATTTCCTTCGATACTTCCCGATGGAAGCTCTACGTTTTCTCTATCCAATGCAGTTTTTACATCTATGGGCGTGATGCCATAACCAGCCATCTTCGCTGGGTCGAGCCATATGCGCATCGAATAGCGTTTTTCACCCCATATCTGCACAGCACTCACATCGCTGATAGTCTGCAACTGCTCCTTGATTGTAAGGTCGGCAATCTCGCTAATCTCCAACAGCGAACGCTTGTCACTCTGTACGGCCAACATAAGAATTGGCATAGCATCAGCATCGGCCTTGGATACGGTAGGTGGGTCGCAGTCGCGGGGTAGAAAACGCTGTGCACGCGAAACCTTGTCACGCACGTCGTTTGCTGCGGTCTCCAAATCCACCGACAACTCAAATTCAACAGTTATTCGGCTACTTCCCTGTGAACTGACACTTGATAGAGAACGAATGCCCGGAATACCGTTAATATTTTGCTCCAAAGGCTCGGTAATCTGATTTTCAATTACATCGGCATTCGCACCTGGATAAGAACAGTTTACGGATATTATAGGGTTATCTACGCTGGGATATTCTCTTACACCCAGCGATGTGTAACCAATGACACCGAAGATGATAATTATCAGTGTCAATACGGTCGCAAGTACTGGGCGGCGTATGCTTAATTCGGAAATATTCATGGTCGAAAAGGATTATTATTCAACAATGTCCAACTTAACAGGCAGACCTTCACGCAACTGAAGTGTTCCCGATGTGATTATGGTGTCACCCAACTCGATGCCCTCGATGATATGAATCAGCGCATCGGTACGCAAGCCTGTCTTTACGGTTGTAGCATGAGCCTTGCCAGCGCGATAGACATATACCTTATCAACGCCCATCTCAGGAACAATGGCCTCGGTAGGAATAGCGATAGCCTGAGGAATGTCACTCATACGAATTTTCGCCGAGATGAAACGACCTGGCATAAGCTGGCCGTTGGAATTAGGATAGGTTGCACGTATGGCAAGTGTACGGGTTGCCATGTCAACCTCCGACTCCTTGGCATAGACCGAAGCATTATAAGTCTGGTTGCGTCCTTCCACTGTAAATGACAATGGTGTGCCAATCCCAATCTCGTCGGCATAACGCTCAGGAATATACATATCGATTTTCAAAGGTGATATCTTGGTGAGCTTTGCCACCACTACATTTGGTGATGCGTAGGCACCCTCACTGATATTACGCAAACCGATGATTCCATCGAATGGAGCACGTAATTCAGTTAGCGCGATATTTTGTTTTACGATATCAATGTCGGCGTTCAGCATGGCAAGTTCGGTACGTGCCTGTTCGAAGGCTTCCTGACTCACGGCATCTTTCTCCAGCAGAGTGCTTTGGCGATACACTCTGTCTTGTGCCAATTTGAGCTGTGCCTCGTGTCTTTTTAATTGAGCCTGAAGAGGTTTGTCATTCACCTTTGCCAATAAATCGCCCTTCTTTACGAGAGTACCTTCTTTGAAATTAATCTCGACGATTTTACCCGATGTTTCGAATGTTAAATCCACCTCCTCGTCGGGCAGTAGGTTACCCACCATTGTAATATCCTCGGTGAGCGATTGGTGACTAATTACTAAACCATTTACATTAAGAACATTCTGCTTTGGTCCCTTCTGAGGAGCAACAGTCAATACCTCTTCACCAACTTTGTGATTTGTGTAGTACTTGTAACCACCTGCCATCAAGCAAAAAAGCGCAATTATAGCAGCCGTAATAATCCATTTCCTTTTCATATCTTGTACTTAATTTAATTATCAGAAACAATTGTACAAATATACAAAATATATTCATATATTTTACATTTGAATGCTCAAAATCCGGTGAATCGTCATATTAATAGGGTGAAATACTCTTGTTGGTGCGTGTGCGATTATATTTGATTTTTTAGTACTTAAATACAACATATTTTTATCCGTATAGAACGTTTTTTGTGGAATTTCTTCGTTAAAATAAAATCTTTGTGCTACTTTTGCCACGATGAATATAGTGAAAAAATATACTATTGGAGAGGAAAAAGTCAATGCCATTTCGCATGGCATAGGTGCTCTTATGGGGTGCATCGTGTGTGCCATTTTTCTTAAAATTGGCTATGCAAAAGGCTCTTCATTGGCAATTTTTAGCTTGTGGCTCTATTTGTTTGGGGTCGTTAGTTCATATTTGGCATCGACCCTGTATCATGCCTGCTCAAGTGAGTTTCAAATCGCAAAAAAAAGACTCCGTGGCGTAGATCACGCTGCAATATATTGGCATATAGCTGGTAGTTACTCGCCGATTACTCTCATTGCTATGCTGTCGTCTGGGTTTAATATTTGGGGATGGTCGATGTTTTGTTTTGTGTGGTTGTGTGCCATTGTAGGGACTACCTTGAGTTTTAGAAAGATGAAATCCCATAGTTATTTAGAAACAGCTTGTTATGTTCTTATGGGACTCACCATACTTATTGCGTTTAAACCTTTTCACGACAGCGTCGGTACCACCATCGTATTGTGGGTTGTTGCCGAGGGTGTAAGTTATATTTTAGGTGCGGTGTTGTATGGATTTAAGAAAGTGTGTTACATGCACTCGGTATTTCATGGGTTTGTGTTGCTGGGCGATGTTTTTCACATGATTGCCTTATACAAAATATTGAATATGTTTCTTGTTGCATAATGTTGCATAATGTTGCAGGTGGCGGAATGTGGCATGAGATAGAATAATATGTGCCAACGTAGTATTTTTATGTTGAACATTTTTATTAACTTTGCGATTGTTTATATATAGCAGTATATGGAGAAGAGTGTTTTTAGAATGAAGGTCGAGCCTAGGCATGTTGATTTTACGTCGCGTGCTTCAGTCTCTTCGATGTGTGATATAATATTATATGTTGCTGGTCAGGATGCTCATAATCGAGGTTTTGGTATTGATGCATTAGCTGGTAGAAATTTCGGTTGGGTGCTGTCGCGCATGTGTGTTGAGTTGGATTATATTCCTAAGGAGTATGCACAGTTTACAATTCATACTTGGATTAGTGATTATAATCGTCTATCATCGACACGTAATTTTACACTTACCGACGATGATGGTCGCGAGTTTAGTCGCGCTGTTTCACAGTGGTGTATGCTCGATTTCGATACACGTATGCCTGTGGATATGAACACCTTGGCAAAGGTTCATGATGGCACAATAGTCGATGCTCCGTCGCCATGCGAACGTCCCCGTCGTTTGGGCGTAGTTGGTGGCGAAGTTGTTGCCGAACATAAGGTTGTGTATAGTGATATCGATTTCAATCGCCACATGAATACGATGCGTTATATAGATATAATTTTCGATTCTATGCCGATTGAAGTTCCCGAGCAGGTTGAATCGCTTCGTATGGATGTAAATTTCTTAAAGGAGGCTCTATATGGCGATTATCTATACCTAAAGCATGAGCAGATAGATCAGAAACGTACCTATGAATTCTGCAATTCGTCGCAAGATGTGTTGTGTCGTTTTGCTTTTGAGTTAAAATAGTTCAATTCTGTAGTATGACACCAATCCCATCATTTGTATATAAGAGGTCGAATCAAATCGCCATGATTATATTCGTGCCCATTTTTGCATTGTTGTTCATCACTATCTATCGTCCATTTAACTTTGAGTATATCGACGAGGATGCAGGATTGCTTACGAAATTAAATATCTCGCGAGAGGTCTTGGTACAGCTCATTACAATTGGTTTTATATTGATTGGTATGGCGGTCGTTGCAATCAGCCGATGGATTATGGCTTTATATACCCGTTCGCGTGCCATGTCATACATCAGCTATATTGCATGGGTTGCGTGCGAGGTGTTGATTATGGCGTTTATATTTACCATGGCAGCACTCTTTACCGATACAAGTAAAAGCATAGGAACGATTTTTTATAACTCTCTTGTAAAGACATTCTTTATTTTGTTGATTCCTTATGTGATGTGCTACATCTACTTTATTTGGCAGGAGCGTGTTGCGCAGTTACGCAGTATTCGTGAACGTCTTGCTGAGGATGAGAATGCATTGCAGGCAGCCTATGTTCAGATTCTTGATGAGAAAGGCGAGCTCCGTTTGTCGGTCCGTCGCGAACATTTGTTGTTGCTTGAGTCGGCTGATAATTATGTTTGTGTGTGGTATATCAACAATGGTGTGCCAAAGAAGGTGTTGGTGCGCAACACTCTTACTCGTGTTGCTAAAGAGTTAGAGGCAACTCACATCCAAAGATGCCATCGTTCATACATCATAAATCTCGATTTGATTAAGGTTATGCGTCGTGAAAAGGAGGGCATATTCGTTGAATTCGGTATGGATGGAGTCCCTGATGTTCCTATCTCGAAAACATACGTCGATAGCATCAATAAGTGGCTTGTAGGTGGCGCTAATTAGAATTAATCTTCGTGGAAAATAAAATTATAATGAGGGGCGAAATTAATTTTTTACCCCTCATTATTGTTTTTTGCCCCTTATAGGATTTCGTCCCACAATGAGTTACGATACCACTTAAATTTTATCATTCGTGTAAATTATTAGATATTTGCAACGAAATACGAAAATGTAAATTTTAAGTAAACAAAATATCGGCTTTTGAGGCCCAACATTTATGCGACACTATTTATCAATTTTTCAACAGTCTGCACGTGAGAATTGGAATTCTCCTGCATTGAGTGATTATCAGGGTGCAACTTATACCTTCGGTGAAATTGCAACCCGAATTTCTAAATTGCATGCATGTTATAGTGCTATTGGAGTTAAGGCGGGTGACCGCGCTGCAATAGCTGCAAAGAACAGTGCTCATTGGGCAACAAGTTTTGTATCAATTGTGTCATATCAGGCAGTAGCAGTACCTATCTTGGCTGATTTTAACCCTGCGGATATTGCCAAGCTAACAGCTCACTCTGATAGTTTGGTGCTCTTCACAGATGTTAAGACTTGGGAGGCTATGGATGTCGAGGTTATGCCCGAGTTGAAGGTTGCCATCAATATTGATAATTTTACTTTGTTGTACTCATCTGATAAGGCGCTGGGTGAGCAAGTAAGTGCGATTTTGGCTGAGAGTATTGATGCGTCAAACGTAGATAAGATTGCTATTACCGATTATAAGATTGGTAATTTGGATGATTTGGCGATTATCAACTACACATCGGGTACAACATCTTCACCTAAGGGTGTTATGCTTACCTCGGGTAACCTCTCGTCAAACATCGAGTTTGCATTGGCTTACATCCCTGTTAAGAAGGGCGACCAGATTATGTCTATGTTGCCTATGGCCCACATGTATGGTATGGCATTTGAGTTCCTCTATCCATTGTTCGGTGGTGCTCGTGTGTTCTTCTTGGGTAAGACTCCTACACCAACCCTTTTGATGCAGGCCTTGGCCGATATCAAGCCATATCTGTTGATTACAGTGCCTTTGGTGTTGGAGAAGATTTTCAAGAATAAGGTTATGCCTACACTTGAAAAGCCTGCACTTAAGATTTTGACATCAATTCCAATCATCAATAAGTTAATCTATGCCAAGGTGCGCAAGCAGTTGCTTGGTGTGTTTGGTGGCAACATTCAGTCAATTGTTATTGGTGGCGCCGCTATCAGCCGTCCGGTTGAAAAGGTTATGCGCAAGATTCGATTGCCATACACCGTGGGTTATGGTATGACCGAGTGCGCTCCTTTGATTGGTTACGAGCCATGGCAGACATTCCGTCTTGGTTCATGTGGTCGTATCGTTACCAATATGGAGGTACGTATCGACTCTGAGAATCCACAGAAGCAGGTTGGTGAAATTCAGGTTAAGGGTGCTAACGTTATGCTTGGCTATTACAAGAACCCTGAGGCTACTGCTGCTACATTCACCGAGGATGGTTACTTGCGTACGGGTGATTTGGGTATTATCGACAAGAAGGGTAATATCTTCATCAAGGGTCGTAGTAAGTGTATGATTCTCTCTCCTAATGGTCAGAATATCTATCCTGAGGAGATTGAGAGCAAGCTCAACGCAATGCCTCGTGTAGCTGAGTCGTTGGTTGTTAGCCGCGGTAATATTCTTGTTGCGTTGGTTGCCATGACTCCCGAGGACCAGAAGCTGGGTGTTACCGAGGAGTTGAAGGCTCAGATGGAGCAGAATCGTATTGAACTTAATAAGGCTATGCCTGCATATAGCAAGATTTCGTCAATCGAAATCAACGAGCAGGGCTTTGAGCATACTCCAAAGCAGTCGATTAAGCGCTTTATGTATAAATAATTAGCATTTCTTTAAGTAAAGAAATATTTCCTGTAACATTTATTCCGTCCCGTCGGTGGTGAGCGACCATCGGCGGGATTTTTTATTATTGAGTGAATTTTTGTCATTATAAAGTTGCGACTATGCTCATGAGTTTGTAACTTTGTCATAATATAAATATTTGGAATATGCAGCCAAAAGAGACGCGTGAGGCTATAATAGCCTTGATAAAAAGAGAAGTGGTGCCAGCTATCGGATGTACCGAGCCTGTGGCGGTGGCGTTGTGTGTAGCACGTGCAACAGAGTTGCTTGGGGGTGTTCCTGAGCAGATAGAAGCTCGTCTGAGTGCTAATATTTTGAAGAATGCAATGGGCGTAGGTATCCCAGCTACGGGAATGATAGGCCTGCCCATCGCCATTGCCTTGGGTGCTTTGGTTGGTAAGTCGGAGTATGGACTTGAGGTGTTGAAGGATGCTGATTCGGTTGCGGTCGAGCAGGGAAAACAGTTCATCGAGCAGGGACGTATCGCTATTGACCTTAAAAAAGGTATATCGGAGAAGTTATATGTCGAGATTGAGGTTACGGCAGGCGAGCATCGTGCTGTGGCAGTTATAGCTGGAGGACACACCTCGTTTGTATATCTGCAAAAGGATTCCGAGGTGTTGCTGGATAGTCGTGGTGATAGCATAGCCGAGGAGGAGAGTGACGATATAGCACTTACCTTGCGTAAAGTCTATGATTTTGCTACGACAGCTCCTTTGGAGGAGATTGAGTTCATATCTGAATCTATGCGCCTAAATAAGGCTGCTGCCGAGAGTGCCTTTGTCGATGATTATGGCCACTCGTTGGGTCGTATGCTGCGCCAACCTCGCGAATTGAATATCATGGGTGATAGCGTGTTTACGCGTATTCTTTCCTATACCTCATCGGCTTGTGATGCTCGTATGGGTGGTGCTAAAGTACCTGTTATGAGTAACTCGGGTAGTGGCAATCAAGGCATTACGGCTACTCTGCCCGTAGTCGTCTATGGCGAGGAGTGTGGTGCCAGCCACGAGCAGATGATTCGCGCACTTACGTTGAGTCACCTTACAGTTATATATATCAAGCAAAGTCTGGGGCGTCTGTCTGCCTTGTGTGGATGTGTTGTGGCAGCTTCTGGCTCAAGTTGCGGTATAACCTATTTGATGGGTGGAGGTTACGAAGAGGTGGCGTGTGCTGTTAAAAATATGATTGCCAATCTCACGGGTATGATTTGCGACGGAGCTAAGCCAAGCTGTGCGCTGAAGTTGGCAAGTGGTGTCTCTACGGCGTTGTTGTCTGCGATGATGGCGATGGAGGGTAGGTGTGTGTCCAAGCTCGAGGGTATTATCGACGAGGATGTTGACCGTTCGATTCACAATCTTACAGCTATTGGCCGTGATGGCATGAACTCTACCGACGATTTGATTTTGAATATTATGACTTCAAAATCTTAAATTATATCCATATCACAATTCTATACAAAAGAGGCTGCTAACTTTTACGTTATACAGCCTCTTTCGGTTTTATTCAACATATAGCACCAAACCCTTCAGATACTCACCTTCGGGGTGGTAGATGTTGATAGGGTGGTCGGCAGGTTGTGTGAGCTGATGCAGAATTCTCACCTTACGGCCTGCTATGGCTGCTGCCGAGAATACGGTTGTGCGGAATAACTCTTTCGATACTGCCTGTGAGCATGAGAATGTGAACAGGATACCTCCACTCTTTATCTGTGACAGAGCACGGGCATTTATTCGTTTATATCCCTGCATGGCATTGCCTAAAACCTTATGATGCTTAGCAAATGCTGGAGGGTCGAGAATAATTAAATCGTATTTATTGCCAATCTGCTTAATATATTCCACAGCATCTGCCGCTACGGCAGAGTGTTTTACTGTGTCGCCGAAGTTCAGTCGCATATTCTCATCTGCCAACTTCACGGCACGCTCTGAAGCATCCACCGAGCATACCTCCACAGCACCACCCGATGCCGCATACACCGAGAAACCACCCGTGTAGCAGAATGTGTTCAGCACGGTGCGACCTTTGGCATAGTGACGTACCAACTCGCGGTTTTGACGCTGATCGAGGAAGAAACCTGTCTTTTGGCCCTCTTCCCAATTCACTAGAAACTGCTCGTTGTTCTCCTTTACTACGTGGGCTTTATGTTCGCTTTTGCCCCATATGTAACCATCCACAGCATTTAGTCCTGCTTTGAATGGCACTGTTTGTGAACTCTTGTCGTAGATGGCTGTAAGCTTTTCGCCATAGGCATTGCGTAGAGCCTCGGCAATGGCCATGCGCGACAGGTACATACCCACCGAGTGACACTGAACGACGGCCACTTTGTCGTAGATGTCAATCACCAAGCCGGGCAATGAATCTCCCTCGCCATGTACCAAACGGTAACAATTCGTAGCCTCGTTCTCAGTCAGGCCGAGCGTGCGACGCACGTCATATGCTACGGCTATGCGGTTGTTCCACCACTCCTGGTTAATCTGCT
Organism: Alistipes sp.; assembly: GCA_017631285.1. GTDB lineage: Bacteria > Bacteroidota > Bacteroidia > Bacteroidales > Rikenellaceae > Alistipes. Next base: position 43,587 of record JAGBTO010000098.1, on the reverse strand, counting down.
TATCTGCGTCGAATGTCAATACACGTACCGCGATAGAGCCAATCTGGTAGTGGCCGCGAGCGATGAACTCGCCCTTTTTTGTGAATACGTCAACAACCTCACCTTCTGAAAGTTCTCCGTCGCATTTCACTTTTTCGATAGCTCCTGAGAAAATCCAAGGGTGCTTGCGTAATAGCGACTCTTCTTTGCCATGTCGAAGATATATCTGTGTTCTCATAATTATTCGAGATTATGTTTTGTTGTGTTTGGTTTTCTTGTGCGTTTAAATCGTCTGTAAGGCTTTTTTTCAACCTTTGGCGCTTGTGGCTGTGCTTCAATCTCGAAGTTTGGCAATGGCATTACTGATTGTGTAGCCATCAACTTCTCGTAAATCTTTATGCATACCCAAGCATCTGTTGCAGCATACATCTGTTGTTGAGTTGTGAGTGTGCTTGCCTCCCAATTGCTGAGCCTCTGGGCTTTTGAGACGCGTTGTCCGAGCACCAGAGCCGACATCTTGCGTAGGCTCTTCTCCTCAATACCCCAATACGATGCCATATGTTGCAAGTCTATGAATCCGCGCTCCTTAAAATTTCTTAATTCGTGCAATGCCCTGATGTCGCCAGCAACATCGGCTCCAATTTTTTTTATATCGCTATTGCTTAAAATCTTCAGGATGGCAGCATGTAACTTTGTTCGACATAGGCGGATTAAATAGCAACGCGATGGAGTGGATAATTGCAATAGAGCCACCTTGTTTGTTACTCCAGCCTTGAACGAGGGGCGTGTTTCGGTATCGAAACCTATGATTTTATGAGCTGCTAAATCACGACAGGCCTCTGTTATCTGCTCCTCCTTGTCGATGACGACAATTCGCCCGCCAAAACGAGCCGATGGTAACTCGGCTGTCTGCTCATTCGATATTGTGGGCTGAAATGTCATTTGCTTTATCAGTGTAAAAGTTTCAACCGACAAAGTTACTCATTAATTATTAGTTTACCACCAATTGTCGTGGAAATTTTCCCGCTTTGTTGCAAATCCTCGATTGTTTGCGCTATGAGTTGTGGGTCGTGCTTTATTTCTCGACAGAGCTCGCGGGCTGTCATGGATTTAGACCTTAAAAGGTATAATATTGTTTCTGATAATGAATTGCGGTCGATATTGTGGCGCTTTTTGTTTTGTAGGCACACGTCGCACACACCGCAAGGCGTAGCTTGGCTGTCGCCGAAATATTGTTGCATAACTACGCTGCGGCAAGAAGTTTGTTGTGTGGCATATTTTATCATGTTTTCAAATCTCTCCGACATGAGCCTCTTGCGATGTAGATATGTCTCTGGTGCTATGTATAAATCTTTAGTGGGCAAACGTTCTTCGTTGAAGAATAGCATGGGCGAAGAATTGGCGGGTATGTAACGGATGATTCTCATCTGCCACATGCGTTTCAATAACTCCTTAACGTGCTCTACCGTATATCCGCTTGTGGCGGCAATCAGATTTTCATCTATAGCTCTAAATTCGGTGAAAACACCATTGTATAAGCGTAGTATTGTGCGGATTATATGGTCTAAATCATTCCTGTCCACACGTATTTTATAGAGGTCGTCACGGCTTATGCAGAACATTATACGTGCCGGGTTTTCCATCTCTTCAGTCAGAGTTAGGTAGTTGTTCTGTTCTAACAGTTCCATGACGGCTCTTACTGTGCCAATATATAGTTTTTCACGACGACAAAATTCGTGAATATTAAATACTACCGATGCATACAATCCGTCGCCTATCGCAATTTGTACAAAGTTGCATGCTTTTTCATATACTGATTTAATGACATCTATCGCTGGAAATTCCTGTTCGAAGCGTTTTGTGATTTTACTATTGTCGTCCGATGCGACAAGCAATACGGCGTAGCTGCGATTGCCGTCGCGACCTGCACGACCTGCCTCCTGGTAGTAACTTTCCAACGAGTCGCACATTGTGTAATGTACGACAAATCGAACATCTGCTTTGTCGATACCCATTCCAAAGGCGTTGGTTGCGACCATAATACGTTTTTTCCCTTTGGTCCACTCCTCCTGTCGGATTGCTCGTTCGACGTGTGGCAATCCTGCATGGTAGAAAGATGCTGATATGCCATTGTTGAGTAGCAATTCGGCGAGTTGCTCGCACCCTTCGCGTGAGCGCATGTAAACAATTCCAGCCCCTTCAACATTGTTTATCACTCGCATTAACTGTTCATTTTTATCGTCGGTGTGTCGCACAGCGTACGAGAGGTTTGGTCGCGCAAAACTGCTACGAATGATATGTGGATGCTCAAAGTTCAAATGCTTCATTATATCATTGGCAACCAAATCGGTGGCTGAGGCGGTAAGTGCAAGTACGGTTGCTTTGGGTAGGTATTTTCGTATTTCGGCAATACGCAGATACGATGGACGGAAATCATAACCCCACTGAGATATGCAGTGCGCTTCATCGACGGCAATTATCCCCACATTCATTCGCTGTACGCGTAGCCTAAAAGCTTCTGTAGCAAGACGTTCGGGGGCAATGTAGAGAAATTTGATATCGCCATATACGCAATTGTCCAAGGCGATGTCGATTTGAGTAAATGACATGCCTGAGTGTATGGCAACGGCGGGTATATTTAGCCGTTTTAACCTGTCCACCTGGTCCTTCATCAATGCAATGAGCGGAGTTACGACAATACATAACCCTTCCGTAGCCATTGTGGGCACTTGATAGGTTAGTGATTTACCTCCTCCGGTAGGCATTAATGCAAGTGTGTCGGTTCCACTCATGACAGAGCAGATGATTTCTTCCTGACTCGAACGGAAATCATCGTAGCCCCAGTATTGCTTCAATACTTTGCGGAGAGAGTTTTTGATATTTGCATCAATCGTTGCCATCGAGTGCAAAAATATAAAAAAAGTGGGGGATATGATAATTTTTTTTGTAACTTTGCAACGAATATGTTTTGATATATCGCATACATTGTTGTAATCGTGCAAGAAAACTACGATGTAAATGATGTTGCTGCTCAGTTCGATTAGGGGTTGGGCTGATAAATTGGAAGCGTGTAGGTTGATAGAGTGAACTTATGTTGAAGAGTGTATTTAGATATGTTTCTGCATTTGTGATGTTGGTGCTCTACGTCGCAGTATTGGTTACGGGCGATGTGATGGCGCTTACATGTGAGTGTAAATATCACAAAGCCGACGAACATACAGCTTTTCAACATATACACCATTGTGAATCTGGGTGTTGTGCTCATTCATCTGCAGCATGTGATGATGTCAATTGTCAAACTTTAGCCGAGTCTTGCACATGTAATCACATTCACTCGACTGAAGTAAATCTTTATACTCATCCTCGTGTCGATGATGGTTTGGTGCGTCAAATTATTCTGCTGGCTATCTTGACAGATGTTACGGTAACTTTAGAGGTGCCATCTGAAATCACGTCGAGCAATTACAATGAGTATATTTTGCCTGCAATTATGTCTGATTATGTGGGCAATTGTGCGTTGCGCGCACCTCCTGTGTTAGTATAAATTACTCTGCTTTTAGCTAATGTGATTAATTATATTAACGAATTTAAAACAATGAAAATCAAGAATATATTATTATGCGGATTGTTGTCACTTATTAGTCTTAATCTTTCCGCACAGAATATCCGAGGTGTTGTTCGTGACGCTTCTACTAATGAGCCGTTGATAGGTGCTTCTGTATATTGGTTGGGTACAAATGTGGGTATTGGTACCGAACTTGATGGCTCTTTCGAGTTGCACCGAGTTAAGGGTTATGATTCTCTTGTGGCTGCATATGTGGGATATAAAACCGATACTGTCAAGGTTGCCGCAGGTGTTTCTCAGGTAGATTTTGCACTTGCCAGCGATACTCAAATTGATGAGGTTGTTGTTGAGGGCGGTCTTGGAAACTACATCAAGCGTGACGGTATATTGAAGGGTGAAACAATTTCATTTGCAGGACTTTGTAAGATGGCATGCTGTAGCCTTGCCGAGAGTTTCGAGAACTCGGCATCGGTAACTGTTGGTTATAGTGATGCAATTTCCGGAGCACGTCAGATTAAGATGTTGGGTCTTACGGGTACCTATACACAAATTCTCGACGAGAACAGGCCTGTAAATCGCGGCTTGAGCGCACCCTATGGATTGAACTATACGCCTGGAATGTGGTTGAATTCTATTCAGGTGTCGAAGGGTGTAGCTTCGGTTACAGCTGGTCATGAGGCTATCACGGGTCAGATTAATATGGAACACCGCAAGCCAACCGACGAGGAGCGATTGTTTTTGAACTTGTATTTCGATAGTGAGTTACGTCCCGAGATTAATCTCTCGTCGGCAATTCCTGTGACTAAAGATAAGCGTCTTTCAACTGTTATTTTGGCGCATGGCTCGATGGATACCAAATCGCACGATATGAACGATGATGGTTTCCGCGATTTGCCACAGACACGTCAAATTAATGTTGCCAATAAGTGGCTCTATCAGGGCAAGGGCGGCGAGCAGTTGCGCTGGGGTTGGAAGTATGTCGATGAAAACCGCTTGGGCGGAGAAATTGACTATGAGAAATCTATGCGCGAGCAGATGACTGAGTCACTATCGGTTTATGGCTCAAATATGGATAATAAGGGTGCTAACGCCTATGTCAAGTTCGGTATGCCTGTTGGACAATCTGTTTATGACGATGTTGAAGGTGAGGAACTGCGTTCGAATATAGCATTTGTTGCAGATTACAATTACTTTAAGGAGGATGCCTATTTTGGTTTGAATAACTATGACGGTCACGATAGTGCGTGGTGGTTGAATTTTATGTATGCTCACTATTTCTCACCTCGTTCGTCAATGATATTTGGAGCTTCGGCTTCGATTACAAATAGCAACGAGAAGCTTTTTAACGATGTGCGTCTGCCAATGGCGGATGGCTCAAAGAGCTCTTGGAATAGCCTTACAAACAACCAGATGCGCTATGTTGAGCCAGGTGCATATGCTGAATATACGTATAATATCCCCGAGAAGTTCTCGTTGGTAGTAGGTGTACGAGGTGATTGGATGGGAGCAAATAATGGAGCTTCGGAGTTGAATAACGGTGTGGCGTATTATGCCCCCAAGGAGAGCTTTGCTATCACTCCTCGCTCGCACATACGTTGGAACATAACACCTTCAACAGTGTTGCGTGCTTCGGCTGGTTTGGGCTATCGTCGAGCAAGCATTATCACCGATAATGTGTGGATGTTGGCTACGGGAAGAAAGATTAATGTCACCGACCTTAATAACGATATCGAGCAGGCACTTACAGCCGGAGGTAGCCTTACGCAGTATTTGAAAATAGGCGGTTATGCCGATGCGACAATCAGCTTTGACTATTTCCGTACGCAACTCTACAATACGGTGTTGGCAGACCAGGAGTTTGGTGACGATATGTATGGCCAAATTCAGGTTTATAACACTACGAAACCGTCATTTACCGACACCTATCAAGTGGATTTTCAGTGGACACCTATCAAGGGCGTTGATGTATTTGCAACCTATCGCTACACCAATGCCAAGATAAGTGTTTTGCGCGATGGGGTGAGCCATCTTATTGAGCGCCCACTTACAAGTCGCTATAAAACTTTGTTAAACCTACAATATGCAACACCATTCCGTCGTTGGGTATTTGATGTTACAGCTCAGTATAATGGTCCTGTGCGTCGTCCTTCGCTTGATGGTGATATAACTCGTAGCGAACTCTCGCCTGCATATCCTATGTTTTATGCTCAGGTGAGTCATAAGATTCGCGATGTAGAGATATATGTGGGTTGTGAGAATATTGGTAATTATATGCAGAAAGATCCGATTCTTAATGCAGCTGACCCGTTCTCGCCAGCCTTCAACTCCTCAAGCGTGTGGGGACCGCTTATGGGACGCAAATTTTATATTGGATTGCGATATAACCTGTATTAAACGTGCCTAAAAAGGTGATTTTTGCGTTAAGTTCCTTTTGGTTGCTTCGCCATAGCAAAAAGTGTAAACTCTCTTTGCTTATGGCTTAATCGCAACCTTACGCTTGCTCTCGAAATCCTCATTTACGCATTAGTAAACTGCGGTTTCTCAAGCTGCGCAAGCCTTAAAATCCCTCTTTTTATACACGTTTAAGAGTGGAGGAAGAAACGAAAATAAATTAAAAACACTTAAAACTTATACAACTATGAAAAAGATTATTATGCTCTGCCTTATGGCAGTATTGAGCTTTGGTGTAGCTAATGCCGTAGCACAGAAGAAGGATGGTAATGTGAAGACCACAGTATTTGTAACTGATATCGACTGCGAGGGTTGTGCAAAGAAGATTACAAACTCAATTCCATTTGTTAAGGGTGTTAAGGATGTGAAGGTTGATGTGCCTACAAAGAAGGTTACAGTAACTTACGACGTTACAAAGAGCAACGACGCTACACTTCTTAAGGCTTTTGCCAAAATTAAGGTGAAGGCTGAGGTTGAAACCGAGAAGAAGAATTAGTTTTAATAGACTTTATAATTTCAACCAGAAGAGACTGCTTTGATGGCAGTCTCTTTTTGTTTTTATATATGTTTTTTTTAGTTGTTTTACGGGGGTAGTTAGAGCCTTAGAACATGTATGCCATGCCGATGTAAAAGTTGCGGTTGTTGGCCGTGCCACCGGGGAAATCTTTGGCAATATTGAGTAGTCCCCAATCATAGCCCACATAGATTCGATAGTGGCTGAATATTTGAGCTCCACCACGCAGCCCTAAGCCGAAGTCAAAACGTTTCACGCCATCCTGGCTGAAGCTGTTGGGCTTCGATTCGGTTATGCCGTCGAAAACCTTATTTGTGCCAAATAGTCCGATGTCGAAATATGGCCCAAATGAGGCGAAGATACCGAGGTTTGTTCCAAAGTCATATCGATAGCCGATGTGGATTGGAATTTCGAGGTAGTAGGGGCGTAGCGTAGTGCTGATGATGTTGCTTTCCTCTACTTGCTCCATTTTTGCGCCGCGAGAGCTTAAAAGTGTCTCCATGTCGAAGTAGAAACCTTTGGCGATAAATGGAGCATCAATCTCCATTCGAAAGCCAGCTTTGAAGCCTATGCGCGATTCTGGCTCGTAGGAGAGGTTGCCTTGTTCGATGGCATAGTTGCTCGCGTTCATTGCGCCTGTTATGCCATAGCGTAGCGCTTGTGCCGAGGTGCTTGATGCAATTAGTAAAAATAGTGAAAGGGATGTAAGAATTTTTTTCATGTTGAATTTTTTATTAAACCGTTTGGCGGAGGATGCAAAAAATATGCAAGAAGAGAGTTGCTGATAAAAATTTGTGTTGTAAAGGTTGGGTGATTACTTTTTTTTGATGTAATATGTCTGTTTGTTGAAAAAAATTATTATCTTTGAAGATAGATTGTTTTAAGGCGATAAAATTTAACCAACCTAAATATAACAAGATGGAAAACCGAAAATTGCGTATGGGCATGATTGGCGGCGGTAGCGATGCCTTTATTGGCGCCATTCATCGTCGTGCAGCCTTGATGGAGAATGGAATTGAACTTGTGTGCGGATGTTTTTCAATTAATCCTGAAATATCATTAAGCTCTGGTCGTGAGTACTTTGTGCCCGATGAACGTATCTACTTTACATGGGAGGAGATGCTGGAGAAGGAGGCCGCATTGCCAGAGGACAAACGAATGGATTTTGTGACTATTGTAACGCCAAACCGTTTTCACTATGCTCCTGCGGCAAGAGCCTTGGAACTTGGTTTCAATGTTGTGCTGGATAAGCCTATGACCTTTACTCTGGAGGAGGCATTGTCGTTGCGCGAGAAGGTTAAGGAGACTGGTTTGACGCTGGCTCTTACTCACGTTTACAGCGGTTATCCTGCAGTGAAGGAGATGAAGCGTAGAATTGCCGATGGCGTAATCGGCAAGGTGCGTCGTGTATTTGTGGAATATACACAGGGCTGGCTCTCGAAGCGAATTGAACTTCAGGGCGGAAATAATGCAGTGTGGCGTAACGACCCCAAGCAGGCTGGTAAGGGTGGCTGTGTGGGTGATATTGGTACTCATGCTTGGCACTTGGTAGAGTATGTGACAGGAGCAAAGGTTACGGAGGTTTGTGCCGACTTGCAGCGTGTCGCTGATGGTCGTCCTGTGGATGATGATGCATGTGCGTTTATGCATACCGATCAGGGTTTCACTGCCTTGTTGCAGGCTACGCAGATTGCTACCGGAGAGGCTAATAATATTCGTCTTCGTGTATATGGCGAGGAGGGTGGTATGGAGTGGCGACAGATGGAGCCTAATATCTTGATTGCCAAGTGGCATGATCGTCCAGAAGAGCATATTCGCATGGGTAATGGCGGTGATTTTCTAACCGATTTTACGAAGTGGAATACACGTACTCCTGCGGGTCACCCCGAGGGCTTTATTGAGTCGTTTGCAAACATCTATCGTAACTTCGCTTTGACTGTTCGTGCCCGTCACGCAGGCAAGACTCCAACTGCAGAGATGCTCGACTTCCCTAATGTGGAGGATGGTGTTCGCGGAATGCAGTTCGTGGAGACTATGGTGCAGGCGGGATACGACTCGGAGCAGAAGTGGCATAAATGGGTGGAAAAATAGCCTGAAAAGCTGTTTTTGGTGTTGTGCTCATCCTCAAAATCCTCATTTACGCTCCAGTAAACTGCGGTTTTGTGGATTTCGCCCGCCTAAAAAACACTCTTTTCAATCTATTTTTGACGTAGAGGTGATTGACCAATGGTCGATTGCCTCTTTTTTTCTTTAGAAAAAAGTTGTTTTGTTTTGAAAATGGCGAAAATATTACTATTTTTGACCGAATAATAGTGTTTAATGACTATCAGGAAATCGTAAAAAAGATAACATAAATTATAACTATGTCTAAATCAGGAAATAAGAAGAAAATTTTTCTTGCCGTATTGGCAGGTTTGGTCATCGGTTTTTCGTTGATGATTGGGTTTAACTACATGTGGGTGAATAGCTCGAAGAATGAGTCTTGTATGGCTTGCCATTTCCATCCTGAGTCGGATGCAAGTTGGAAACAGTCGGTACACTACAACAACGCAAGTGGTGTGATGACTGAGTGCTCGGCGTGTCACCTTCCTCCAAAGGGCTCGTTCGAGTATGTGAAGGCAAAGATTTCAACAGGTGCGAAGGATTTGTGGTCATACATGACCAAGAACACCGAGGATGTCGATTGGGATAGCAAGGGCGAGTTGGAGTATGCACAGACAATCGTCTATAACTCTTCTTGCAAGGCTTGTCACGTAAATATCTTCCCTACGGGTATTAGTGATGAGGGCGTTACAGCTCACCTCTACTACGACGACAATGAGGAGAAACTCAATCTTCAGTGTATAAGTTGCCACTTGGATGTGGGTCACTACAATCCTAATTACAAACACTCGGCTCTTGCCGAGGCTCCTGTCACCGAGGATAACGGTGTTGTATATGAGGCGGCTACTCCTGTGACAGAGTTTGCAAACTTTGTGGAGACAATTCCAGGCACAGGTGCTTCAATCAAGATGGTTGCCATCCCTGGCGGTAGCTTCAAGATGGGTAGCTCGGAGAAGGAGCCATTCCACAAGGCTGACGAGGCTCCACAGCGCAATGTGACTGTATCATCATTCTTTATGGGTGAGGCAGAGGTTACATGGGATCAGTATTGGACATTCTATAAGGAGACAATGTCGGAAGGCCGTACGTCGCCTGAGACTATCTATGCCAACAACCAGCGTGAGGATTGTGATGCGGTGAGTGGTCCGACACCTCCATTTGGCTTCCCAGATCAGGGTTGGGGTATGGGCGAGCGTCCAGCTATCACTATGACCCACTATGCTGCCGAGACCTTCTGTCAGTGGCTTTCGCTCAAGACAGGCAAGAAGTACCGTCTGCCAACCGAGGCTGAGTGGGAGTATGCGGCACGTGGTGGCACAGAGACCCCATACTATTTCGAGGGTAATCCAAAGAAGTTCTCTGATGATGGCTTCTGGAGTGGATTGTTTGGTGCCGACACAACAGTTATCAATAGTTATGTGATTTACGCTCACAATAGTAAGAACCGTACACAGGAGCCATCTCAGGTTAAGGCTAATCCTTTTGGCTTGAAGAATATGTTGGGTAATGTTATGGAGTACTGCTCAGACTACTATGCCGAGGATGCCTATGCGAAGATGCAGGATGGCGCTGTGAACCCAACAGGTCCAGCAAGTGGTGAGGAGTATGTCGTTCGTGGCGGTTACTATGTGGACGACGCAGCAAATGTACGTAGCGCGGCACGTCGTAAGACCGAGCATGACGCATGGCTTAAGACCGACCCACAGAACCCAAAGAGTATCTGGTGGTACTCCGACATCAAGGGTATCGGTTTCCGCGTGGTATGCGAGGTGCCAGAGGGTGTTGCTGCAAACTAACTTTTATGACAAAACAATTTAACAATAACTACTAAAATAAAACTACTATGAGCAAGAACAAAATGAGCAGAAAGGACTTCTTGTCTTTGTCTGCAATTGCAGGTGTTTCAACTTTGGTTGGTTCATCAACACTCATGACCTCATGTGGTCCTAAGGGTCCTGTTTACACTCCACTCAAGCAGCCAGGTGAGTACTATATCCCTGTGTTGAATGATAAGGCTGACGATGGCAAGGAACTTAAGGCTGGTGTTATCGGTTGTGGTGGTCGAGGTTCAGGTGCTATCTATGACCTTTTGGCTGCTGCTAACGGTATTAAGGTGGTTGCTTTGGGTGATACTTTCGCTGATCGTTTGAATGGTTTGAAGGGTAGCTTGGCAAAGAATGGTCAGGTCGTAGCTGACGATAAGTGCTTTGTAGGTTTCGATGCATATAAGAAGGTTATCGACTCAGGTGTGGATATGGTTATCATCGCTACTCCTCCTGCATTCCGTCCAATACATTTCCAGTATGCAACTGAGAAGGGTGTTCACTCATTCCTTGAGAAGCCAATTGCTGTTGACCCTAAGGGTTATCGTACCATCATGGCTACTGCAAAGCAGGCACAGGCTAAGAACTTGAGTGTTGTTTGCGGTACACAGCGTCACCACCAGCGTCCATACGTTGAGGCTTACCAGAAGATCCAGGAGGGTATGATTGGCGAGATTACCGGCGGTAATGTATATTGGAATCAGTCAATGCTTTGGTATCGTGAGCGTCAGCAGGGCTGGACAGATACAGAGTGGATGATTCGCGATTGGGTGAACTGGAAGTGGTTATCGGGTGACCATATCGTTGAACAGCACGTTCATAATATCGACGTATTCCTTTGGATGTCAGGTTTGAAACCAGTAAAGGCTACTGCGTTTGGTGGTCGTCATCGTCGTGTTACAGGTGATCAGTACGATATGTTCAGCGTAGATTTCGAGATGGAGAACGGTATCCATATGCACTCTATGTGCCGTCAGATTAACGGTTGCTCGAATAATATCGGTGAGTTCATTCAGGGTACCAAGGGTTCATGGAACAGTTACAACCATGAGATTAAGGACTTGGATGGCAACGTAATCTGGAAGTTTGATGAGGAGGCTGCAAAGGCTCAGTTCGAGCAGCATAATCCTTACGTTTTGGAGCATGTTGATTGGGTTAATCACATCCGTAAGGGCACAATGCACGATGAGGCAACAGAGTGTGGTATCTCTTGCTTGGCAGGTGTGATGGGTCGTGAGTCAGCTTACACAGGTGCTACTGTTAGCTGGGATGAGATGAGCCAGTCGCCACAGGACTACATGTCAGAGTTCAAGCACGAACTCGGCAAGCAGGATATGGATAAGTGTGTTGTCCCTGTTCCAGGTAAGTAATTCGTTGTTTAGACGATAAGAAAGAGGGTGGGGCGGAGCGTGAGCTTTTCACCCACCCTTTTATACTAATATAGTATGACAAACCAACCCAAAACAGAGTTTATCGACCTTGAGTTAATGGATGCTGTAGCCCAGAAGGCTGCCGCCTCGCCACGCCGAAGGATGAATTACAACTTTCATCGTTCGACCGACGAGAAGGTAAACCGCTTGCTCAATGTGATGCACCGTGGCAGCTATCTGCCTGTGCATCGTCACTTGAACCCCGATAAGTCGGAGAGTATCATTGTCGTAAGGGGTAAGGTGGGCGTTACCATCTATGACGATGCGGGTACAGAGGTTGAGAGCCGCATTGTTGGTGCGGGATGCGACTGCGTGGGCTTTGATATCGAGGCCGGCGTATGGCATGGGCTTGTGGTGCTGGAGGATGATACTGTACTTTTCGAGGTAAAGGAGGGTCCATTTGCACCTATTGCGTCCGACAATATGGCTTCGTGGACTCCTGCGGTGGATGATGCTGAAGCTGTCGAAAAATTCGTTGCGGGGTTGGAGGAAAAGTTTGAAACAAAGTAAAACAAAATAGTATGAATAGAAAAGAGTTTTTGCAGACATCATTGATGGGTGCAGCTGCTGTGGCAGCTTCAACAACAGGCGCAAGCCTTCTCACATCTTGCGCTCCAAAGAATGATACACCATTGCGTATCTCATTCCAGGAGGGTACAGCTCCAGGTAAGACTTTGGAAGAGAAGTTCGATTATATGGAGAACTTGGGTATCGTAGGTTATGAGCCAGGAGGTTGGAATATGGCAAATCGTGTGAACGAGTTCCATCAGGCTTTGAAGGGTCGTAACATCAAGATTTCGGCTATCTGTGCAGGTTTCCAGGGCTTCCTCTTGGCTGAGGATCCAGCTGTGAAGGCACAGTTCGATTCAACAATGCGTGACATCATCGCAGCTGCGGGTGAGATTGGCTCAACAGGTGTTATTATGGTGCCTGTGTTCAATCATCAGAAGCCATGCTTGCCTCATACATTGGAGACTAGAGAGTATCTCTGTGAGCAGATGCACGAGTTGGGTGAGTTCGCATTGAAGCACAACACAACAGTTATCCTTGAGCCATTGAACCGTCGTGAGGCTCACTATATGCGTCAGGTAGCTGATGCTGCAGCTATCGCACGCGACTCAAAGAGTGCGGGCGTGAAGTGTATGGGTGACTTCTGGCATATGTCAGAGGAGACTTCTGACTACGCAGCCTTGATGGCCGCAGGCCCAGAGTATTTGCAGCACGTTCACATCGCAAGCCGTGGTACACGTCAGATGCCAGGCGAGAATGGCGAGAAGGATAACTACGTTGACGGATTCCGTGCTTTGAAGGAGATGAACTATCCTTACTACGTGAGCTTCGAGTGCGGTTGCGCAGGTGAGCGCGAGGTTGTATTGCCAGCGGCAGTGGAGCTTATGCGTGCACAGTGGGAGTTGGCATAATGGCATAACCAAATGAAGAGATATTTTCTCTTGGTGGCAATCGTGGTTGCCGCTTTGACGTCGTCGTGCGAGGGCAAGCGTCAGGCGGAACATATCTTCCTGATTGGCTTCGACGGCTGGGGCTCATATTGTATGGACTCGGTCGAGATGCCCGCAACGAGAGCTTTGATGGAGCAGGGCTGTTACACACTGAAGAAGCGTACAGTCCTCCCATCGGTTAGCGCACCAAATTGGGCATCAATGTTTATGGGTGCTACCACCGAACTCACGGGCTGGACAGACAATGGCGAGAGAGCACCGCTTGAACCTGCCTATGTGAACGAGAATGGAGTATTCCCAACAATCTTCTCGCTCATTCGTGAGCAGATGCCAGAGTCAAAGACCGCTTGTATCTTTGAGTGGGGTGGTATAAGGCCGCTGTTGGATGAGAAGGCTATCGACCACTGCGTTCAGCTCAAACCCGAGGACATTGCCGCAGCGTCGGCAGATTATATCAAGAAAGTGAAGCCCGATTTTATGGCTGTCATCTATGATGACCCCGATCATGTAGGTCATAGCAAGGGCCACGATACGGCGGAGTATTATGCTCGTATGGAGGAGTTGGATAGCTATTTGGCCGAGATTATCGCAGCCATCAAGGAGGCGGGTATCTATGACGATAGTATCATCGTTGTAACGTCGGATCACGGTGGCATTGGTCACGGTCACGGCGGTCAGTCGATGATGGAGATGGAGACTCCGTTCATCATTGCGGGTAAGAATATCAAACAGGGCGGTGAGTTCTCGGAGGTTATGTTGCAGCAGGATACAGCCCACACTCTTGCCGAGGCATTCGGCTTGAAGGTGCCGCAGATGTGGAGTGGAAATTCTATGTCGCAAGTGTTTGATTAATAAGGTTTTTATGCCTGAAATTGTTTAGTGTTTTGCCTTGATGCTTGCCCTTAAAGGTGAGTGTCGGGCAAAGCATATTTTAGGAATGGGTATAGCATTTATGCCTGAATAATGGTAATATATGTAAGCTAAAAAGTATATGAAGAGGGTGTTATATATGCTGGCTTTGGCTCTATTGGTTGCGTCGTGCGGCAAGAGGGTGGAATGCCCAGCGCAGTGGGTTAATCCTTTTATAGGTGCGAGTACAAGTGTTGATGCCGCAGGCGTTTATCACGGACTTGGCAAGACATATCCAGGTGCTACTACTCCATTCGGAATGACACAAGTAAGCCCCAATACCATTACGGGCGGAGATAATGCTCCAGGTTATAGCTCGGAGCACACCACCATTGAGGGCTTTGCAATGACGCAGATGAGTGGTGTGGGTTGGTATGGCGATATGGGTAATTTTATGGTTATGCCAACAACGGGTGAACTACATACTATTGCCGGACGTGAGGATGGCTCTGTGAAGGGTTGGCGTTCTCATTATGACAAGTCCTCGGAAAAAGCCGAGGCGGGTTGGTATGGCGTACGCCTGACCGATTATGATATTTATGCCGAGAGTTCGGCAACGCCTCATTGTGGTGTATTGCGTTTTACTTATCCCAAGAGCGACCTTTCGCGTGTGCAGGTCGATTTGGCACGAAGAGTGGGAGGATGCTCCGAAGAGCAGTATGTCAAGATAGAAAGCGATAGAGCCTTCAGTGGATGGATGCGTTGCACACCGCAGACAGGTGGCTGGGGCAATGGTGATGGCAAGGTTGCATACACACTCTATTTCTATGCCGAGTTAAGTCGTTCGGTCGATGAGTGGGGTTTCTGGAGCGCTGATATTCCCGACGGTTGGGCTCGAAAAAATAACGATGTGGTTACTCCCGAGTATCTCGCAAGGGTTGCCCAGGCAGCCATCATTCGAGGCGAGAAGGAGTTGCGAGGTGAGCACATCGGTATTTTTGGCGAGTTTGATACCCGCAAGGGAGAGCAGGTTGAACTCAAGGTTGCTATCTCGTATGTCGATGTAGATGGTGCAAAGCGAAACTTCGATGCTGAAGTTGCGGGTAAGAGCTTCAATAAGGTGCGTAAGATGGCATTTGAACAGTGGAATGAAGCTTTGGCGAGAGTTGAAGTTAAGGGACGTAGTGATGTTGATAAGCGCATATTCTATACATCCCTGTATCGTACTATGCTTGAGCCTCGTATTCATACCGATGTCGATGGACGTTATATAGGCGGTGATTTCAAGGTGCATCAGTCGGGCGATGAGTTTGTCAAGCGTACACTCTTTAGCGGCTGGGATGTCTTCCGCAGTCAGATGCCGTTGCAGACGATTATAAACCCCTCGGTTGTGAATGATGTAATCTGTTCGTTGATGGAGCAGGCACGTACGAGTGGCCGCCAATACTACGAACGATGGGAGTTGTTTAACTCCTATACGGGATGTATGCTCGGCAATCCTGCTTTGTCGGTTTTGGCGGATGCTTACGTGAAGGGTATTCGTAACTACGACGTTGAGGAGGCTTTTAGCTATGCGGTAAATTCGTCGGCAGCGTTTGGAAATGGTGAGTTGGGCTATACCGTGTCAGGAACATCAATTTCTCATACGCTTGAATATGCCTATTTTGACTGGTGTATTGCGCAGCTGGCAAAGGCGTTGGGCAAGAGTGAGGATGCAGAGATATTCGAGCTTAAGTCGCAGGCGTGGCGCAATTTGTTTGATGACCAGAAGGGTTGGTTCCGTCCTCGCCGAGCTGATGGCGAGTGGGTGGAGTGGCCCGAGAATGCCCGCACAAAGGAGTGGTATGGGTGTATGGAGGCAACACCTTATCAGCAGGGTTGGTTTGTACCTCATGATATTGACGGGTTGGCTGATAAACTTGGTGGCAAGGAAATGGCGGTTGCCGACCTGAAAAATTTCTTTGAGAAGGCTCCTGCCGATATGCATTGGAATGCCTATTATAATCATGCCAATGAGCCTGTGCATCACGTCCCATTTATGTTTAACCGCTTGGGTGCACCTTACCTAACTCAATATTGGAGTCGCTTTATCTGCCGTCAGGCTTATGCCGATAAGGTCGAGGGTATTGTGGGAAATGAGGATGCTGGTCAGATGTCGGCGTGGTATGTGCTGGCGGCTATGGGTTTGCACCCTGTATGTCCGGGCGAGGAGCGAATAGAAATTACATCTCCGGTGTTTGAGAGTGTCACCATCGCACTTGATAAGGAGTATGCAAACGGGGATAAGTTTGTGGTGCGTACACTTGATAACACTCCAGATAATGTCTATATCCAGAGTGCTAAGCTCAATGGTGAGCCATACAACAAGTGTTATATTAACTTTAGTGATATAGCCGCGGGCGGAGAGCTGGAGCTGCAAATGGGTGCAGAGCCTAACCCGGATTGGGGTGTAGAGTAGTTGGGGCTTACGACCAAAATGATATTAATGAGATAGGAAATTTTACTATGAACTTACAGTGGGGTTATAAGCGAGCATTCCTGCGTTGTGCTCTGCTATTTGTTGTGGGCGCGGTGCTTCAGCTTGTGTTCGGTGATTTCGATAATAGTTTCTTGCGCTATCCGTGGGGACTTATCCTCGCTATCAATTATTTATATCTGTTGCTACTTGTCTATGTGCAGGGCGCAAAATGGAAGTGGCTACAACAGCTATCAGATAGTTATGCAATGGTGTCGTCGCTTACGTCAATGTTGTTGCTGACTATAATATTTGGCTTCACGCGCCAGGACCCTTCTACTGAGGGGGTGATTGGAGCGCTGGGCTTCTCGCGTATGACTTCGTCGTGGATATTTATTATCATCTTTTTCTATTTTCTTACAACGTTGGGTGTGACGGTGATGCGTGACCTGCATCATTGGCGTCATATGCGGGTGGCTACGTTGCTCTCGCATGTGGTAGTGTTTATTGCGCTTGCATCATCAATGTTTGGTTCAGCGGATAAGCTGCGAGTGATGGTGAATATGCAGCTCGATAGGATGACATATATGGCTCAAACACATGATGGCGAGGATTATGAGTTACCATTTGCTTTGACGCTCAAAGAGTTCAAGATGGAGGAATATCCTGCTAAGTTGTATGTCCTGGATACTAAAACCGAGAGTTCGTCAGAGCAGTTTTTGCTTGCCGAGTACGAGGGTGCTGAGGCCGAGGTTAATGGCTGGCAACTGAAGGTCAAGCAGAGCATAGATATGGCTGTACGTATGCCTCAAAGTGAGGAGTTTATGGAGGTACATCATGTGGGTGCGGTGCCTGCAGTGAAGGTCGAGGCAAGAAATACTCGAACAGACGAAAAGCGTGAAGGATGGGTGAGCTGTGGCTCGCATATATTCGAACCGGCCTACTTGTGGCTGGATGAGCGCTATGCTGTGGCAATGCCACGACGTGAGGCAAAGCGTTATCTCTCACGCATCGAGATTATGGATGAGAAGGGCGAGCAGTGGCGCGAAGATGTCGAGGTGAATAAACCTGCGCGTGTAGGCTCGTGGAGAATATATCAGGTGGGATACGACACCCAGCGAGGCAGATGGAGTTCTTCGAGTGTGGTGGAGTGTGTCAAGGATGGCTGGTGGCCGGTGGTGCGAGTTGCGTTGTGGATGATTTTGGTAACGGCAGTGGTGATGTTCTTAACGGCGGGAGGCAGACATTTCGGACCTAAAAAACAGAAGGGGGCGTAGTTATGAGTTGGGATAATCTATTAATTTTTGCAGTTGCAGCGACCCTATGTTGGTTGGTGGGTGCAGTGATGGCTATGCGTGGGAAGGCTGTTGTGCCAACTGCTTCGGTGTCGGCAATTGGCTCGGTGATATTCTTTGCCTTCATTGTAGGTATGTGGATTTCGTTGGAACGTCCTCCACTACGTACTATGGGCGAGACTCGTCTTTGGTACTCGTTTTTTCTATCATTGGCGGGCATTGCAGTCTATCTAAGGTGGCGATATAGGTGGATACTTTCGTTCAGTACGCTGATGTCGGTGGTGTTTATTAGCATCAACCTTCTTAGGCCTGAGATACATAGTAAGTCGTTGATGCCAGCTCTGCAAAGTCCGTGGTTTGTACCACATGTTATAGTATATATGTTTGCTTATGCTATGATGGGAGCAGTGACTCTGTTTGCTCTGTATTTGTGGTTGCGACCCTCGCATAAGGAACCTTCTGCGGAGGAGATGGGTGTGTGTGATAACCTTGTGCGTATTGGCTGGGCGTTTCTCACCCTTGGAATGGTTATGGGTGCTCTGTGGGCAAAGCAGGCGTGGGGGGATTATTGGACATGGGACCCCAAGGAGACGTGGGCTGCTGCAACGTGGCTGGGCTATCTGCTCTATTTGCATTTGAGGAAGATTTCCAAGGATCACAATGTGTTGTTTGCATTGTTGATATTTGCTTTCCTTATGTTGCAGATGTGTTGGTGGGGAATAAATTACTTGCCATCGGCGCAGGGGGTGAGTGTTCATGTATATTAAATTCAAAATGAGATACTATGAAAAGACTGTTTTGTATTTTGTCATTTGTTGTAGTAGCATTGTCGGCAGTGGCGCAGCAATCATCGGAGGGCGTGGCGCAGCATAATCAGTTGCTGTTGGCTGACCCCTTCATTTTGGAGGCTGAGGGGTGGTACTACATCTATGGAACTCATGCCGCAGATGGTATTGTGGTCTATCGTTCGAAGGATTTGAAATCGTGGAGTGACCGTTGCGGAAAGGCTAAGAATAAGTTGGCACTACATAAGGATGATGTGTGGGGCGATAAGATGTATTGGGCACCCGAGGTGTATAAGGTGGGCGATAGGTATCTGATGACATATAGTTGTCAGGAGCATATATGCTATGCCGAATCCGACTCGCCTATGGGACCTTTTGTGCAGCGTGAGCATAGCCCATACCTACCTCAGGAGAAGGGTATCGACTCTTCAATCTTCATTGACGACGATGGCAAGGCCTATATGTTTTGGGTGCGCTTTACCAATGGAAATGCTATTTGGGTAGCCCAGATGAGTGACGATTTGCATCATGTGAAGTTGGAGACTGCACGTCACCTCTTGGATGCCAAGGAGGGTACGTGGGAGCATCTTTTGGGTCGTGTTGTCGAGGGCCCTATGGTGATAAAGTTAGATGGCAAGTATTACCTAACATATAGTGGTAACGATTTTCGCAGTCAGGACTATGCCGTGGGTTATGCTGTCGCTGATGAGCCTATGGGACCTTACAAACGATATGAGGGTAATCCTATTCTGCATCGTCATATGGGTTACTACGGCACGGGCCATCATGCCTTGTTTAAGAAGGGCAGGGGGTATTATATGGTCTATCATGCACACAATAGTGGCCAGAGGGTGCAAACACGTCAGACGCTGATAGCTCCGTTATCAATCAAACGCGACAAGCATAGTAATGAATATGTGTTAGGTGTGTCGTCAAAGATTGTAGTACCGATGGTGGAGTAGGGTTGTATATCACCTTTCATCATAACTCATTCGGAGCATGATAGCATTGTGTAAGACTTATATTTTGAATTCGAAATTTGAAATTTGAATTATATTGTAGTATCTTTGCGCCGTAATAACGCATAAAACCCAATTAAGATGAGTTTAGTAGCTATTGTAGGTCGCCCAAATGTGGGTAAATCAACACTGTTTAACCGCTTGGTGGGTCATCGTCAGGCTATCGTCGATGAAACAGCAGGTACCACACGCGACCGCCACTACGGCAAGACCGACTGGAATGGTAAGGAGTTTTCAATTATCGACACAGGTGGTTATGCTGTAAATACAGATGATATATTCGAGGATGATATACGTCGTCAGGTGATGTTGGCAATTGATGAGGCCGATCTCATCCTCTTTATGGTAGAAGTTAAAACCGGTGTTACCGACCTTGATATGATGATGGCCGACGTGTTGCGTCGTTCAGGTAAGAAGGTTCTGGTAGTGTGCAACAAAGTTGATAACTATGACCTTATATACCAATCTCATGAGTTCTACTCGTTGGGTTTGGGTGATATATTCTGCATCAGTTCAATGTCGGGTAGTGGTACAGGTGACTTGATGGATGAAATCCTCAAGCAGTTGCCCGAGGATACCAAGGCCGAGGAGTTTGATGACCTGCCACGTATCACCATCGTGGGTCGTCCTAATGTGGGTAAGTCATCTCTTACCAATGCTCTTTTGGGCGAGGAGCGTAACATCGTAACCAATATTGCAGGTACTACACGTGATTCAATCCATACACGTTATAATAAGTACGGTATGGACTTCTACCTTGTGGATACCGCTGGTATGCGTAAGAAGGGTAAGGAGATGGAAGACCTGGAGTTCTATTCAGTTATGCGCTCAATACGTGCTATCGAGAACTCTGATGTGTGTATCCTTATGCTCGATGCCCAGCAGGGTTTGGAGTCGCAGGATTTGAATATCCACAACCTTATAGTACGTAACCGCAAGGGATGTGTTATTGTGGTGAATAAATGGGATCTTATCGAGAAGGAGAGCAATACCATGAAAGAGTGGAAGGAGTTCCTGGAGAAGAAACTTGCTCCGTTTAACGATATACCCATTATCTTTACATCGGTGCTCAACAAGCAGCGTATCTTGGAGGTGTTGCAACAGGCTATACGTGTATATAACTCGCGCAAGCGTCGAATTCCTACACATGAGCTCAACGACTTTATCTTGCCTGTTATCGAGGATTACCCACCAGCATCAACCAAGGGTAAGTACATACGTATCAAGTATGCTACACAACTTCCTACGCCTACACCGCAGTTCGCTTTCTTTGTGAACCTGCCACAGTATATTAAGGATAGCTATCGTCGTTACCTTGAGAACAAGATGCGCGAGCAGTGGGACTTTTCGGGAGTGCCTATTCAAATATACTTCCGTCAGAAGTAAATGTGTCTAATGAGGTTTTGTGATTTCTACATCTTATACACATTATCATATTATACTAAGCGAGGTCAATAGCCTCGCTTTTTTTGTGGTTGTTGCCAACGTTGCAAGAATTGAGTAAATTTCGTGGATGTGCAGTTTTACGTAAACCCTTGAAACTTTTGAAGTCTCAACTATGCCTAATTCTACGCCTAAAAAATTTCGTTGTTTCGTGTAAATGTTGTATATTTGAAAATTGAATAATATTAAACTCTCAGCTGATGACTTTGTGGCGTCAAATAGTCGTTTCTGTAATTGCCAGCCTTATGGCGGGTGTATGTGGTGCGCAGAACTACAACTATTACTCATTTTCGGGTGACGATATGATTCGTCGTTCGGTGGAGATGGGTGTTGCGGTGGGGGCAAATTACATGAATCTCAGTTCGTCAAATCCAGCTGTGGAACTCTCGCCCAAGATGGGTATGAGGGCAGCATTGCAGTTTTCGTTGCAGTGGGATAGAGCCTATGCCTTGCAGATGGAGGTGGGGTATCTATACAATAAGATTGATGCCTCGCTGGGTCAGCGTAAGTCACAGATAAAGTCTAACCTTGTCGAGGTCCCCGTGATGTTTTCGTATAGGGGTCTTCGCCCTATGCGTTTTGGTGCAGGTGTGGTGCTTACACCCCTGGCCGCTGGTCGTTATGATACCGAGTATGAACGCTTGGAGGCAGGGCAGATGCGTTCGTTGGTGGGGTATGTTGCCCAGGTAGGGGTGTCGCTTACACAACATCTGCTCATTGATGCACGTTTTACGGGTAGCCTGGGTAAAACCAGCAACTATTTCGAAGGTGTAGAGTATGCCATGCGGGGTTGGTGGTTAAGTGTGGGAATAGGATATATGTTTTAACTAAATATGACAACAGAGTCAATAAATAAGGAGATTATTTTAGAGGGTGTCGATGCGCGTGAGTTATATGGTGCGCAGGATGTCTATATCGAGCTTATGCGTGAGCTCTCGCCACGTGTGAAGGTTGTGGCTCGAGGCTCATCTTTGAAGGTTCTGGGCGCTAAGAAGGATGTTGATAGCTTCGAGCGCAAGATAGGTGCCTTAGTGGCATATTATGTGAAATATGGTCATATATCCAATGAAGTGGTCACTCAGGCCTTTTCTACCGGTTTGAGTGATGCAGCAGAACCGGTTAGTGATAAGGATACCATTGTGTATGGCAATAATGGTAATGTGATACGTGCCCGCACGGTGAATCAGCGTAAGCTGGTGGAGAAGTATGCGAAGAACGACCTTCTGTTTGCCGTAGGTCCCGCGGGTTCGGGTAAGACCTATACCGCTATCGCATTAGCTGTGAGGGCTCTGAAAGAGCGTGAGGTACGCAGGGTAATACTGACACGTCCTGCCGTTGAGGCGGGCGAAAAATTGGGTTTTCTGCCTGGTGATATGAAGGAGAAGTTGGATCCCTACTTGCAGCCCTTGTATGATGCTCTGAACGATATGATACCTGCTGCCAAGTTGCAGAAATATCTGGAAGATGGTACAGTGCAGATAGCTCCTTTGGCATATATGCGAGGTCGTACACTTGATAATGCCTTTGTAATCTTGGACGAGGCGCAGAACACCACTCGCTCGCAAATAAAGATGTTCCTTACGCGTATGGGTCGCAACGCGAAGTTTATCGTCACGGGCGACGTGACGCAGATTGACCTTCCGCGCAAAAGCGACAGCGGTCTTACGCAGGCTATGGAGACCCTGCGAGGTATTGATGGCATAGGTATGGTGGAGTTCGATAAGCGCGATATTGTGCGTCACCCACTGGTGAAGTACATCGTAGATGCCTTCGATAAGCGTGCTGAGCGTGAGGCTAAAGCTATGCAGGAGGCTCCTGTGGTACGTATGCCTCGCAATCGAAATGAAGATAATAATTAACAATATAAAACTTTTAAACTATGAATAAGAACTTAGAAGCGTTGAAGCCAGCACTTGTGTGGAAACACTTTGCTGCAATTTGTAATATTCCACACCCTTCGCATAGCGAGGCGAAGATTCGCCAATATTTGGTCGATTTTGCTCAGGCTCATGGTATCGAGCACTCTGTCGATGAGGCGGGTAACGTTTATATGCGTAAGGCTGCAACTGCCGGTTATGAGGATTGCAAGGGTGTCGTTATTCAGGCTCACATGGATATGGTGCCACAGAAGAATAACGATAAGGAGTTTGATTTCATTAACGACCCTATCGAGGCATATATCGACGGTGAGTGGGTGACAGCTAATGGTACAACTCTCGGAGCAGATAATGGTATCGGTGTAGCTGCTATCTTGGCTATCATGGAGGATGATTCAATTGAGCATGGTCCTATTGAGGGTCTTATCACCGCTACCGAGGAGACAGGTATGGATGGTGCTTTTGGTCTGAAGGGTGGCTTGCTGAAGGGCGATATTTTGCTTAATTTGGACTCGGAAACCGAAGGCGAGTTGTATGTAGGTTGTGCGGGTGGTACCGACGTGAATGCTACTTTGACCTATACTGCTGAGGCGGCTCCTGCTGAAGGTTACGAGACATTCGAAATAGCAGTTAAGGGTTGTAAGGGTGGTCACTCAGGAATCCAGATTGTTTGCCAACGTGCCAATGCTAATAAACTACTGTTCCGTCTGTTGCGTAAGTTGGCAGCTAAGATAGATTTTAGATTGGCATCAGTTGATGGCGGTGGCTTGCGCAATGCAATCCCACGTGAGTCGGTGGCTGTTGTAATGGTCAAGGCGTCGGATGTTGAGGCTTTTAAGTCAGAGGTTGAGGCATTCGAGAAGTTGGCTGTTGCTGAGTTTGCAGCTGTTGAGGATTCTATCTCGATTAAGGCATCGTCAGCGGTTGCACCAGCCCAGGTTATGCCATGTGCTACGGTAAAGGCGTTGATGGCAGCTATGGTGGCTTGTCCAGATGGTGTTGATAAGATGTCGCTTGCTATGGAGGGTTTGGTGCAGACATCAAACAATATGGCACGCGTGGTGTCGGATGGTGCTACAGTTAAGGTGCAGTGTCTTACACGTTCATCTGTACGCTCAGAGAAGGAGGCTCTGACCGATGCAATCAAGGCTGTGTTGGAGATGGCTGGTTTCGAGGTTGCACTCTCGGGCTCTTATGACGGTTGGGCTCCAAATATGGAGTCACCAATTCTGAAGGCTATGCTCGCATCTTATGAGGCTCTTTATGGTAAGCGTCCAGCAGTTACAGCTATTCACGCAGGTTTGGAGTGTGGTATTATAGGTTCGAATTACCCAGGCTTGGATATGATTTCGTTTGGTCCAACAATCTGTTATCCTCACTCTCCTGACGAGAAGGTCGAGATTGCTTCGGTTGAGAAGTTCTTCGACTTCCTGCTCCATACCTTGAAGAACGCTCCTAAAAAATAGTGGTGATGCATCAGCAAACAGATATATCGAAGACGTGGTTTGTGTTGGTGAATCCCGTTGCTGGCTTTCAGCGTGGTTTGGAGGATTTGCCTCATATTACCAAACTTATACGCGAGAATGGAATACCCTACGAATTGGTTTTCTCGCAGCATAAGTATCACGTCACCGAGCTCACCGTTCAGGCTGTTAAAGATGGCTACCGCCATATTATGGTCATTGGAGGTGATGGAACACTTCATGAGGTGGTCAATGGACTCTTCATTCAGCAGGAGGTAAAACCTTCCGAGGTGACTATTGGTGTTGTCGCTGTAGGTACGGGTAATGATTGGATTCGTATGTTCGGCTTGCCAAAGAACTACTCCGAGGCGATACGTGCTATCAAGGAGGGTTATACTTTCCTTCAGGATGTTGGCGAGGTGAATTATGAGCAGTCGCAATACAATCAGGTGCGCTATATGGCCAATGTGTCGGGTGTAGGCTTCGACCCTTCTGTTACGAAGATTTATGAACATTACAAAGCTCGTGGTAAACGAGGTAAGCATTTGTATGCTAAGGGCTTTGTGAAGAGTTTTATGCGCTATAAATCTACGGGTGTGAAGGTGTGGATTGATGACGAATTGGTGCATAGCGATTTGCTTTTCAGTGCAGCAGTGGGTATAGGTAAGTATAATGGAGGAGGTACCCAGCAGTTGCCGTTGGCGGTTGCCGATGATGGTTTGTTCGATATTACACTTATTCGCCCGATGTATTGGTGGCAAATAATCTTCCGCCTGAAACGTCTGTTTAATGGCGACATATATAGTATTGGTCACGTCAAGCATTATCGTGGTCGTACACTACGCATAGAATCAACGCCCGATATCATGGTTGAGGTCGATGGAGAATTGTTGGGTAATACACCTCTTCGATTCAATATGTTGGAGAAGGCGGTAAGGGTTATTGTGAACAAGGAATTCCTTGAGAAGTAATGGAATGTTGTAATTGGTTTCAGGTATTACCAATGAATTGTAATATTGAAACTTTGCAACCTGTTAAACGTAAATGAATTGGGTGTGTCTGAATTGTCAGACACACCCTCTTGCTTGTTAGGAAAAAAGGTAATATTACGATTGATGATGGTTATCTCATTTTTTTTGTTATTGTTGTGAAGTTGCAGGTTCTATGACATCCACCTCGGTAACTTCGATAACCCAGTCAAATAGTTCGTTTGCACATTCACTTTGGAACTTGCCTATTTGAGTGTTCGAAGTGGAGTCGGACTTCAAAACATCACTCAGGAATTCTCCTATTGAAGAGTTGTAATAGCGATTTACTTTTTGAGCCAGGCAGTTGTAGAATGCGTGGCGTTCCTGATGTGTGAGTTTGTCGGGGAGAATACCCTTCTTTACAAGTGAATGGTAGGGGTATAAGTGGCGCATGTTGCTTGCATCTTCCTGAAGTTGCTCAACTATGGCAGTTACCACAAACATGTCTAATGTGTCATCTACCGCAGGTAACTGCATAAATGTTGCATAAACAGGGTAGGCTGTCTCGATGTCACCCGCAACGCCGTCGGTGAAGATTGTAAACTCAGGCTCGGTTAAATCTTGCAGGTAAACCATTTCGCGATAACTAACCAATGTGTTGCGTAACGCTTGCTTTTGCTTGTGGTCCCATTTTGCTTGTTGTGAACAACCCACCCATGCTGTCATCACTGCTAATAATGATAGTGAAAGTAAAATTTTTTTCATCTCTAAATTGTTTTGGTTTATTCTGCAATACACCTATCAACAGTTATGCCAAAGTTTCGTGATTAAACCTATATAACTATATATTGAACTATACTGAATGGTGATATTTTTCTGTATATTTATGCATGGATTTTAATATGGATGTATAGCCTTATATAAAGTATTGTAATGGATAAGGTTGATTTGCATAAAAATGTTAAAAAAAGATTGGTGGTTTCAATATAAAGTGTTACTTTTGCGCCACTATGCGAAAAAAGGATTTATACAAACTGTTTTTGGGTCTGTTGCTGGCACTTTTCAGTGTCGTGCCACATCATGCTTTTGCGCAGGGTGGAGCAAATGTGACCGTTAGCGGAACAATCATCTCGGCTGAGGATAAGTTGCCTCTGATTGGAGTTTCGATTGTTGCCGGAGAAATGCAAGGAGTGACCTCCGATATTGATGGTGCATACAGCATCACAGTAAAGGGTGGTACGGTGCTTCAGTTCTCGTATCTTGGTTTTCAAACTGTGGACTATACCGTCCCAACAGACAAGAGCGAGGTTAAGTTTAATTTGGAGATGAACCCTGAAACGGAGTCTATCGACGATGTTGTGGTTATTGCTTACGGTGTAAGAAAGAAGGGTACCGTAGCAGGTTCAATATCATCGGTAAAGACCGAGAAGATTGAATCTACACCTACAGCTGCATTCGACCAGGCTTTGCAGGGTCAGGTTGCGGGTTTGTCGGTTTTGTCAAATACGGGTGAGCCAAGTGCTTCAGCTGTGATGACAATACGTGGTACAAATTCAATCAACTCAGGTACAGCGCCCCTCTACATTTTGGATGGCGTGCCTATCTCGAGCAGCGATTTCAACACTATCAATCCTGCTGACATCGAATCTTTGACCGTGTTGAAGGATGCGTCATCTACTTCAATCTACGGTGCTCGTGCAGCTAATGGTGTTATCGTGATTCAAACCAAACGAGGTCGTATGGCTGAGCGTCCACGCATCGAGTATCGTATGCAGATGGGATTCTCGCAGGTGGCAAGCGGTAAGTGGGATTTGATGACCACACCAGAGCGTATCGCCTATGAGAAGGAGATTGGCATGACCGAGGGGCAGAACTACAATGTCTTGAGCAAGATCAATGTCAATTGGATGGATAAGGTCTTCAACTCATCGGCTATGTTGCAGAGTCACGAGCTTGCAGTATCGGGTGCAGACGAGAAGAACAGCTACTATATCTCAGGCGGTTATTACAGCCAGGATGGTACAGCATTGGGTTCAATGTTCGAGCGTTACTCTATGCGTGCGAATTTCGACCGCAAGGCAGCGGCATGGCTTAAGGTGGGTGGCAATACAATGCTTAACTTCCAAAATATACAGCAGGCCGACGAGGGGTCTTATACATTGGTTACTCCAATCTCGGCAGCACGTTTTATGATGCCTTATTGGAATCCACACCGTGCCGATGGTTCAATTGCTTCCATAAAGGATGGCTCGTGGAAAGGTCAGGGTCAGAACCCATTGGAGTGGCTTAAGAACAATCCTGTGACTTATAAAAAGTATAAGCTGATATCGACAGTATTTGCCGAGGCAACACCTATCAAGGGCTTGACATTGCGTTCTCAGTTTGGTATTGATTACTCTCATACTACAGGTTTCGGCGTATCGTACCCAAGCTATGCTCCAAATCAGGGACAAGGCTCGGCGTCACGCTCTACAACCGATGGCCACACCTTAACAATTACCAATACAGCAAACTATCATTTTGATGTAAATAGCGATCATTCGTTCAACTTTATGGTTGGTCACGAGGGTATTGATTACCACTATGAAGCATTCAGCTTAATGACTAAGGGTCAGAATAACGACCGCCTGACAAATATCTCGACAGGTACACGTGCAACATCATGGAGCGACACAACTGATTCTGATTATGGCTTTTTGTCGTTCTTCTCGCGTGGCGAGTATAACTTCCGTAACACCTACTTTGTTGAGGCTGCTGTGCGTGCCGATGGTTCATCGCGTTTCGGTACATCGCGTCGCTGGGCTGCATTCTGGTCAGTAGGTTTTATGTGGGATATGCGTAACGAGAAGTTTATGGATTCTGCATCGCGTTGGCTTACAAATGCTCAGATTTCGGTATCTACCGGTACATCAGGTAACTCGTCAATTCCAAACTACGAACACATGGCTTTAGTCGGTGGCGGCTTGGACTACGTGGGTGATGCTGGTGTGGCGTTGATGCAGCCAGGAAATGAGAATTTAGGTTGGGAGAAGCCTTGGACTTCAAACTTCGCTATCCACGCAGGTTTTTGGAATCGTTTGAATGTCGATTTGGAACTCTACTACAAGCGTACATCAGATATGTTGATGGAGGTGCCAGCACCTTATGCCACAACAGGCTATGGTTACTATTGGGACAACGTAGGTGTGATGGTAAATGCTGGTGCTGAGTTGAATGTAAATGCTACACTCATAGCAACTAAGACATTCAATTGGTCGGTAAATGCTAACGCTTCGTATAATCACAACGAGATTGTTGAACTTTACAATGGCGTGAAGGAGTATGAACGTTCTAATACCAATACCAAGTTGGTTGTAGGTCGTCCTTTGGGTGAGTTCTACATCAACCGCTACGCAGGTGTCAATCCAGCCA
This sequence comes from Alistipes sp., assembly GCA_017631285.1. Classification (GTDB taxonomy): domain Bacteria; phylum Bacteroidota; class Bacteroidia; order Bacteroidales; family Rikenellaceae; genus Alistipes. The sequence goes on along the minus strand of JAGBTO010000098.1, from coordinate 14,697 downwards.
ATGGTGATGCCCTGTGGTATGACAAGAATGGCGAGCTCACTACCGAGCTTCGTGATGAGGATAAGGTGTTGATTGGCAAGAGCTACCACGCTCCATGGCAGGGTGGTTTTGGTACAGCTTTGAGTTGGAAGGGTCTTGCACTCTCGGCTCAGTTTAGCTGGGTGGCAGATCGTTGGATGATCAACAATGACCGCTATTTTGATGAGTCAAATGGTCGTTTTGCATCATACAACCAGTCGGCACGTCTGTTGAAACGATGGAAGGAGCCTGGCGATGTGACCGACATCCCACGTCATGGCGAGTACACCGAGTTTGACAGCCGTTTGTTGGAGGATGCATCGTTCTTGCGTTTGAAGAATGTTATGCTTAGCTACTCGTTACCTTCCAACTTGTTGAAGAAGACACGTGTCATCAGTGGCGTAAGAGTATATGCTCAGGCACAGAATCTCTTTACATTCTCTAAGTTCTCGGGCTTAGATCCAGAGGGTACATCTAATATTTATGCGGCACAATATCCTATGTCGCGTCAGTTTACTTTTGGTCTTGACTTAACATTCTAATGAGCGATGAAGAATACATTATATAATATAAAGGTAACGTTAGCCATAGTATTGGCTTGGTTTACGATGTCATCGTGTCTTGATAAGGAGCCAAGTTCGGCTATACCTATTAACAAGGCAATGCAGACATACGAAGATGCTGAGCAGACCGTAACAGGTATCTATGCGTTGTTAAAGAGCAGTTCACTTTTTAGTGGTTATCTAACATTGCTCCCTGATATTCAGACCGATTTGGTATATGCTGTGGATGGTTATACCAACGTTTATGGTAACTTCTGGCAGTGGGATATACGTCCTACGAATGCCGAGATTGAGTCGGTGTATGCAGGTCTTTACAGTGTAATTTCAAACTGTAACTTCTACTTGGAGAATATCGGTAAGGTTGTTGCCAAGCAGACCGATGATGAGCGTATCACAACATTGGAATACTATACAGGTGAGGTTTATACTATTCGTGCGTTGGCTTATTCTGAACTCTTGAAGAACTTCTGCAAGGCATACGACCCTGCTACAGCTGCGAATGAGCTGGGTGTGGTTCTTCGCAAGAAGTATTCAGAGAAGGAGCCTGCACGTCGTGCTTCATTGTATGATAGCTATCAATTCGTATTGGGCGATTTGGCTAAGGCCGAGGAGCTCCTGGATGAGGAATATGATTCTTACAGCTCATACTATATCACCAAGGGTGTAGCTCATGCTTTGCATGCTCGTGTAGCACTAAATATGCAGGATTGGGACAATGCCATCAAGTATTCGTCAAAGCTTATTGACCACAAGAATAATGCTTACTCATTGTCGGCTGCAAATGTGGCCTATACCGGAGGTTTGTCATTCTTCGATTATATGTGGCAGTATGATTTGGGTACTGAGGTTATCTGGCAGTTAGGTTTTACAACCACATCTTATGGTGGTGCGTTGGGTCAGGTGTTCTTGAACTTCAATAACGATTACACTTACTACTATCCTGACTATGTACCTGCTCAGTGGGTATTGGACTTGTACTCATCAAGCGATATGCGTTATCGAGCATACTTTGCCGATTTTACTACGGGATATGATCATAATCTGACATGGCCTTTACTTGTTAAGTATTATGGTAATCAGGAGTTTATGAGCGTATCTCCACAATATTGCCACATTACTATGCCAAAGCCATTCCGTTTGGCTGAGCAGTATTTGATTCGTGCCGAGGCTTATTGCCGCAAGGCTGAACCTAACTACGCTTTGGCTTCTAAGGATCTTGCTGCATTGCGCGATACACGTTTTGTGTCGGGAGGCTCAGTAGCACTTACCGAGGCTAACTGTATTCAGGCAATTGCCGAGGAGCGTGTGCGTGAGCTTTATATGGAGGGTTTCCGCCTTAATGATTTGAAGCGTTGGGGCAAGCTCTACAACAATGGCGAGGGCTTCGAGCGTAAGCCTCAGAGCAATACGCTGGAGGAGGGTAGCTCGTTGAAGATTAAGGCCGACCATCCATTGTTTGTATGGCCTATTCCTCAACATGAGATTGAGGCACCAGGCTCGGAGGTTCAACCTAATGAAAGCAATAAATAAACCGAAACATATATGAAAAAGATATATTTGATTTTAGCTCTTGCCCTGACTCTGGGGTTTGTATCGTGCGACGAGGAGTATGTTACATATTCTGATGCAGAGTATGTGATGTTTGCTCAGGAGCAGTCAATCAACATGGTACTTTCTGACCAAGAGTATTTCACTGTTCCTGTTTCATCTACCATAGCGTGTGACTATGACCGCACATTCGGTGTCGAGATTATTGATAAGGGTAGCAATGCAGTTGAGGGTAAGCACTATCGTCTCTTGAGCAATAGTGTAACAATCCCAGCTGGCAAACTTGTTGCTGACGTGAAGGTCGCAGGTAACTACGAGAATATTGAGGCTACTGATTCCTTGGGCTTCGTTTTGAAGTTGGTTATGCCCGAGCAGCTCAAGTGGGATTTATATGAGGGTAGTGACCAAACCAACGTAGTTATGTATAAAGGTTGCCCATTTGATAGAAACAACTTCACAGGATGGTGTATCATCACATCGCTCTTGTTGCGTGACTATCCGGGCGATAACGCAGGCTATCAGCGTTTGATTCGTACCGAGGCACATCCTACCGAGGAGAATACCGTTATTTTGCGTAGCTGTTTCTATGATGGTTATGATCTCACCATTACATTCAACCCCGAGAACCCTGCCAATCCATTGGTTACGATGGATAAGGATCAGGTGTTGAGCGATGAGGCTTCTGTGTTTGGTCAGATTTTGGGTGATAACCATATCCTCACTACACACAGTCGTTACTATCCATCATACTTCAACTCATGTCAGCGTTTTGTTGAGTTGTGGAACCATGTCTATGTTGAGAATCTTGGTCAGGCGGTAGGTACCGTAGGTCACTTCTACAACATTCTTGAGTGGATAAGCGACGAGGAGGCCGAGCGACTTCAGCGTGAGAATGGCATGTAGTCAATAAGAAGATAAGGTGAAAATATTAAATCTTTATTATTATAGTTCAAAAATTAATAGCTATGAAAAAGAACATTTTATTTTTAATGTGCGGTTTGTTGAGCTTCGCTATGCTCTTCACTGCATGCTCTGAGGATGAGCCAATCGTCCCTGAGTTTCCGTCGGAGATTCAGACTCCATCGATGGAGTCAAATGGCTCTCAAACAATCACTATCACTCCTAATGTGAAGTGGGCGTTGGAGCTTTCTAACAAGACTGATTTCTATATCAAGGATGGTGAGGCTAAGGTTTACACTATGCAGGGTCAGCCAGGAGAGTACACTATCACAATTTTTGCCGAGCAGTTCGTAGATTTCGATGCTGACCGCACTTGTGATGTTAATTTGACTATGGGTGGTCAGACAAAGACTGTCGCTACAGTTACAGTTGAGAAGATTGCTCGCGAGGTGAAGGTTTACCCAGCTAAGGTAAACAACTATGGCTCATTCGTTAAGGAGGCTGGTAAGTATGTTTACGCTGAGGAGGCTGTTGATGCTGTTTCATTTGTTGATGTATGGGGTGACTTCCTTGCTCCTGTAAAGGTTGTTTCAAACTTCGCATTTAGCGTTGTAGGTCCTGAGTGGATGGCTGCAGCTAATGGTGGTGAGGCTAATACAGCTGTTGAGTTGGTATTTACTGCTGATAGCAACAATCTTCCATCAGCTGATACTACAGCAGATGTTAAGTTCATCGATGCTGGTAACGAGGAGAAGATAGGTGCTACTATCACCCTCTCAATCGCAGGTACTTCAAAGGTGATGTCAGCAGCTTTCGATGAAGTATTCTTCACTTTCGATGGCGAGGATGAGCCTGCTACTGGTTATATCCGTTCAGATAAGGATGTTCAGATTGTTGCTATCGCAACTGATGGTAGCCAGGCATCATGGATTACAATCGAGGATTCATGGGATGCCGAGGGCACATCAATTCAGGAGCGTGAGGTATCTATCAGCGCATCTGCTAACGAGGGTGCAGCTGCTCGTGTAGCTTATGTATTTGCTATTCCTGCTGCAGTTACTGTTGAGAATCTTGCTGACTTGGTTGTTGAGGGTCAGGTTAATGAGGCTTATGCTGATTACTTTGTAACAACAGTTACTCAGCACTCACAGCCTGCTACAATTTCAGCTGGTTATGTTGATACGGAATGCACAACATTCGCCGAGGCTGGTGCCGATGTTAATTTCTGGTTTACCGAGGGTGCTTTGAGCGACTATCAAATTGGTAGCAAGTACGACATCTCTTACTTTGGTGAGTGGGCTGAGTATGCCTCAGAAAGTAGTAATTTTAAGAGCTCTCGTCCTATTGAGTCATACGAGGTATTTGCATATAATTTGGCAGGTAACTTTGTGAATATCACCGAGTCATCGTGGGTTAATGTTGATGTATTCTATACAAGCGAGGATGGCGTATCAAGCTTCAAGTTGGTGACAGATCTTACAGCGGCTTCAGCCGAGGAGTCAGTAGGTCCTACAGGTGAGTACGAGGCAGTTGTATTGGTTAAGTACAATGACGGTACATGTTCGGCTATCTACTTCCACTACTCTAATAACGCAGGTGGTGGCGGTAACGACAGTGGCGCTCCTCAGTTCTATATGGACTATGGTGCAGAGATGGATGGTACATATCTTATGCAGCTTACTGAGGGTGATATCTACCAGAAGTATAGCGAGTTTGGTGTTCCTGTATATGCTTTGATTTACACTCAGCCTAACCCAACAATGTCAATGTTTAAGAACTTACCTATGCGCTGCGAACCTCTTGATGAGGCTGCATGGCTTACATACGAATATGGTATGGAGTTCCAGTCTATCAGAATGGCTGAATCTGGTATTGGCCAGACTGCTGCGTTATTGTTCATAGATGAGGCTGAAAATCTCTTATATGTGATTGTTTGTCAGTTGATGATGTAAGAATCACCCAACTTCTTTCCGATACCCCGTCTCCCGACGGGGCGGGGGTCGGAATTTTTTATAGCTGGGCCTTGCCCTTTTGAACTATAAGATAAAGAGTTTTACACAAGTAAAAAGATGATGAAAACTATAAAATTCAACGTATGCGTAGTGTTGCTTATGCTACTTGGACTCGGCGCTTTTATCTCGTGCGATAAAAACGACGGTATTGATAATCGTGAGCAGGAGTACGGATACGCACAATTCAAACTTTATAAGAAAGCCTCTACTTCGACAGCTGAGTCCATTGCATCGGCTACACGTGCTTTGAAGCAGGAGTTGGATTATCTCTCGGAGGCTTGCAAGATTAAGGTTGTCCTAACATTCGAAGGTACTACCATTGCGCAGACACTTACACTCTCGGCTACAGATAACTCTTCGGCTGAGTTTGGTATGCGCAGCGACAAGATTAAGCTACTTGTTGGTAATTATCGTTTGGATGCATTTGTCCTCTACGATGCTTATGACGAGGAGATTTATAAGAGTACTACAGCCGATGTAGGTGAGTTCAAGGTACAGACCGGAGGTTTGTCGGTTCACGAGGTGACAGTCAAAGTTGAGCCTCGCGGTCATGCTCGTTTTACCTTTAGAAAAGAATTCATCAAGTCGCGTGCGGCAGAGCGTGAATATACTTTCGACGAGATTAAGTACGTCAATCTTGGCGTTGCTCAGGTGCTTTCAACAGGAGCCCTGGTTAATCCCGTTAAATTCGAAAAGTTGCCTGTTAAGTTTGCACTTCATCTCGATGAGGATGATTATATGAGTGATAAGGAAGGCTATCAAACATCGTCACTCAAGTGCGATACTTTGGTGTCGTTGCCTGCAGGTAATTACAAGATTACTTCATATGAAACTTTCGATGAGAGCAAGAATTTGCTCGAGTCAAATGCCCGTCCAATCGAAACTATCTTCTCGGTTGAAGACAATAAAACCACCGAGGCTAATGTGAAGATTGCACTTCAGGAGAGTGATGAGTATTTGAAGGATTACTATGCACTTTACGAGATATGGAAGGCTCTCGATGGCGAGAATTGGTACTACAACGGCGAGGAGTGGCCTACAGGAGTAAACTGGGACTTCAATAAGGATATTGATTTGTGGGGCGATCAGCCTGGTGTGCAGTTGCATTCAAATGGACGTGTAGCATTTATCGATATTAGCTGTTTTGGATTCCGCGGCCATATGCCTGCTGCGATTGGTCAGCTTACAGAGTTGATTCAGCTCTACTTGGGTACTCACAACGATACAAATGTTGAGCAATATGACCCATCTCTTGCTATGGATCAGAGCCTCTCGGAGCGTAGCCGCAATCGTATGGATAATCATCGTAAGTATTTACGCATGATTCATACTCCTATTCAGGCATCTGAGCCGATTGCACGTGCCCTGGCCGAGAATAATATTGTAATTCCTGCAACTGAGCTATATCAGACTAAGAAGGAGAATGAGATTTTTGATATGGCAACAGGTGTCCAGCGCTCAGTCAATCTCTATGATACTAATCATGGTACATTGTGCAATGGTTTGCTTTCATTGCCAAAGGAGATTGGTGCTTTAAAGAAATTGGAGTACCTCTATATTGCCAATAGTGCTATCGCGACATTGCCAGCAGAACTTTCGGAGCTCGAGGCTTGTACCGATATTGAAATCTACAACTGTCCAAACCTTGTAGAGTTCCCTATGGCTGTTTGTCAGATGCCTGAGCTTATCTCGCTCAACATCTCGAACAATGCACAGTGGTCGGCTGAGGAGATATACAAGGGTCTTGATGGCTTGGCAAAGGGTCCTTCGGGTGACAAGGTGCAGATTTTGTATGCACGCCAGAATAATCTTCAGGAGTTGCCTGCATCATTCAGCAATATGCACAAGTTGGGATTGCTTGATTTGGCATTTAACAAGATTTCAAAACTCCACCCACTTGGTAAGGATGTTTCGTTCGTTCAGTTGTACTTGGATAACAACCAAATTGAGAGCTTCCCAGTTGATGCCGAGGGTTATTTCTGTGGCTACGAGGATGTTGAGACTTTCTCAGCTAAGTATAATAAACTTAAGAAGATTCCAAACATCTTCTCAGCCAAGAGTAATTTCACAATGAAGTCTGTGGACTTCTCGGGTAACGACATACGAGGTTGCGAAGGTGAGGAGGATGGTACATATAAGGGTCTGAGAGTTGAGACATTCACTCTTGCACTTAATCCTAATATGAGAAAGTATCCAGTAGCGTTGTCTAAGACAAATTCTTTGATTTCTTATATTATTTTGCGAGCATGTAATATCGAGGAGATTCCTGCGGGAACATTTAATTATGCAAACTCGGTGGATATGCAGTCGCTTGATTTGTCGTATAACAATCTTAAGAAGTTACCTCGTGATATGCACTCTGGCAACTTGCCATATCTTTATGGTGTGGATTTGTCATTCAATTCATTCAGTGAATTCCCATTTGAGCCTCTGGACGCGTCATCATTGACAGTTCTTGCGGTGCGTAGTCAGCGCGATGGTAATGGCGCTCGTTGCTTGCGAGAGTGGCCTACAAACATAGGTAATCACAAGGGTCTTCGTGGTCTATACTTGGGCTCGAATGATTTTGGTAAGATTGATGATACAATATCTACGTTGATTTACTATCTCGATATCAGCGACAATCCTAACATTATCTTCGATGCTTCGGATATCTGTTATGCATGGCAGATGGGTGCTTATATCTTGATATATGATAAGAGCCAGAATATTTTGAATTGTGATGTAATGTTAGAGTAAACTATGGTAACTATGAATATTAAAAGATTTATAATTATAGCATTCTTCTCGCTTGCTCTTTGCTCATGTAGCAATGACACCACTGATGGTGGTACCTCGGTTGATACTAACGTTATCGAGATTGGTGCTACGGGAGGTGTTGAGCAGGTTAAGGTTAATATCTCAGACCGCTGGATTGCTTCTACTGATAATCCATGGATTACAGTCTCACCTGCCAATGGTGTAGGTAGTGCTACATGCGAGTTTAAGATAGATTCAGCATTGAATGCTGAGGCTCGTCGTGGTATTGTTCGTTTGCAGAACCTCTCAACATGGGAGACCCAGGAGGTTGTGGTGACTCAGCAGGGTTTTCCTTATACGATTGAGATTGATGACAATGCGCTTGATGTTGATAGCTATAAGGTTGCTGAGAAGCGTTATTTCGATGTGAAGGTACGTTCAAATGTAGAGTTTGATGTCGAGATACCTTCTGATATTAAGTGGCTCAAGCATGACGAATACAACCTTGTTCTGAACAGAGGTTTGCGTCCTCGTGAGGTAAACGTACGTTTCAGATGGGATATTAATACTGCATTTGAGGATCGTTTGGCTGAGATTAAGTTCAAGCCACGTCAAGACGTAGAGTTGTTGCGTAGTGATGTATTGAACGTTAAACAGCATGGTTCTGAGCCAATTATTCCTGATACTCGTTCGGGTGATTCAATAGCTTTGTTGTCTATTGCACGCAACTTGAATGTGATGACTTCGTGGGACTCTTCACAACCTATGACCATGTGGAATGGAGTTACATTGTGGAATGAGAGTATGGCTGGTTGTACTCCCGAAAATAAGGGACGTGTTAAATATGCTTCGTTCACATTGTTTGCTACATCTGAGCCTATTCCATTCGAGGTTAAGTATCTTACCGCTGCCGATGAATTGTATTTCTTTGGTAATGCAAATACTTTCTTGAAGAATCTTGAATTGGGCGAGGAGATATGTGAGCTTACGCAGTTGCGACGTTTGACCATCGGTAGCTACGGATTGGTATCGTTGCCTGATAGCTTTAAGAATCTTCGCAATTTGGAGTATTTGGATATATGTTCAAATAATTTCCAAACAATACCTGCGGTTTTGAACAAGGCCAATTTCCCTAAGTTGCGTTCTCTTATCTTAAATGCAAATCAGCGTAGTTCGGTTTACGACTTGAGCAATACGACCAAGAAAAATATTGGAGGTTTTATTGATGAACCAAAATTCCCCGTTGATTTGATTAAATGGAACTTGGATACCCTGGTTTTGTCAGTAAATTATTTGCAGGGTAAGTTGCCCGATTTTGAAGATGATGCAATGGTGCCTGTATATACACAAGAGGATATTGACCGTGTTGATACATTGCCACAGATGTTGGCTGATCGTCGCATTAAGAAGGTGATGCCTTCAACAAAGCGCTTTGCTATAAACTTCAATCGATTGACAGGTGAGATTCCTGATTGGTTGTTATATCACCCTGCTCTGGATTGGTGGATTCCTTATAACCTTATTTTCAATCAGGAGGGTAAAGATCAAAAGGGTAATTCGGCAGGATTCAGCAATGTTCCAGCAAACTTGAATTATTATTACGATGTTTATACTGCCAAGGAACGCAAAGAAATTAATGCAGGGCAGTAGTCTACGATTGATAAGTATAGAACTAAATTATGGACAAGAAAATGAAACAGCGTATTTTATATGGTTTGATTCTTTTGCTAGGTGTGGCTATGATGTCATGCTCAAAAGATGATATGCATAACACGATAGAGCAGGAACCATCCTATGCAAAGGGCGAGCTATTTGTTAAGTTCTCGCCTGAGGTTGCCGACATGATTGCTCAAGCAGGAACAACTCGCAGTGGAGTTATTACACGCAGTGGAGTGCCTACGGTTGATCAGGTGATGGAGATTATAGGCGCATACGATCTTGAGCGTGTGTTCCCTGTGGATGAAATGCGAGAGGATGTAACTCGCAAGAGTGGTTTGCATCAATGGTATGTAGTTCGCTTTGATGGCGATATGGATGCCGATCAAGTAGCTCAGCAATTTAAGAGTTTAGGTGAGGTACAGAAGATTGATTTTAATAGAACAATCAAGCGTGCATACACCGGTAAGGCTACACCTTTGTCGGAAGATAAGTTGTCACGTGCATCAGCACGTGTGACTCGTGCTACAACCAACGACCCTCTGCTTGCTATGCAGTGGCATTTGATTAACAATGGCGATATGTTTACTTCGGGTGAAGTTGTCAAGTCGGTAAAGGATGCTGATGTGCAGGTTGAGAAGGCATGGGAGAAGACAATGGGTGATGAGTCGGTCATTGTTGCAGTGTTGGATGAGGGCATATTTGTTGAGCATCCCGATTTGAAGGATAATATCTGGGTTAATGAGAACGAAGTATATCGCTCATTAGATGATAACGATGGCAATGGTTTCAAGGGTGACTATTATGGTTATAACTTTGCCAAGGACTCGGGTATAATTACATGGAACGATGTATATGATTCAGGTCACGGTTCTCACGTGGCAGGTGTTATTGCAGCCAAGAACAATAATGGTTTAGGTATTGGTTCTATTGCTGGTGGTAATGCTGATACTCCAGGTGTGAAGGTTATGGTATGTCAGATTTTCTCGGGTAACGTGGGTGCGTCAAGTATTGCTGTGGCGCGTGCTATTAAGTATGCTGCCGATAACGGTGCTGTAGTGTTGCAGTGTAGCTGGGGTTACGTGTCGGGACGTGCCAACGAGTATGATTGGGGCGCAGCAGGTTTTGCATCGCAGGAGGAGTGGGAGCGTGGAGCCCCACTCGAGAAGGATGCGTTGGATTACTTCACTCACAATGCTGGCTCACCAAGTGGTGTGATTGAGGGTGGTATTGCTGTCTTTGCAGGAGGTAATGAGTCGGCTCCTATGGCGGGTTATCCAGGTGCATCGGATGATTATATCTCGGTTGCGGCTACGGCAGCCGACTTCACTCCAGCGGTATATAGTAACTATGGCCCTGGTACATCGGTGTCTGCACCAGGCGGTGACCAGGATTATTATTTTGACTATGTTGATGACGATCATAACTATGGCGAAGTAGGTTGTGTGCTCTCGACTCTTCCATACCATGTGAGCAAGAGTGGTTATGGTTATATGGAAGGAACATCTATGGCTTGTCCTCATGTGTCGGGTGTTGTGGCTTTGGGTATATCTTACGCTACTAAGTTACGCCGTCACTTCAAGGCCGAGGAGTTGCAGGATTTGTTGATTTCTACCGCTACTCCTATCGATGCCTATATGACAGGCATTAAAACCTATTGCCGTTATGTTGCTGATATGGGTCCTCAGCAACCTATGCAGTTTAATATGGCTCCATTCAAGGGTCAGATGGGCTCAGGTCAGGTTAATGCTGCTGCTTTGCTCGATGCTATCGCAGGCGCAGGAACACAGATGTCTTTCCCTAACCTATATGTAGCTACAAATTCTCAGGTGGCGGTTGCTCCAGCACTTTATTTCAAGGGAGGAGAGGAACTTACCTATGAGGTTACTATTGCAGACTCTACTGTAGCGTCATGCCAGAAGCAGGATGGAAAGTTTGTGTTTAAGGGTCTTAAGAATGGTTCTACGAAGGCTTCTGTGAAGGCATCAAACGGTGAGACTCATAACTTCACCATTACTGTGCGTGAAGGTGCAACAGATAATGGTTGGTTGTAGTATGAAGTGTCGTGAGATAAAATATCTACTTCTGTTGGCTGCCATAATTATTTGTGGTAGTGCTACGGCGCAGATTAAACTTATCTCGCGTGAGAAGATTGATAGCATAGCTAATCCGCCTACGGTAGATGGCGCACAGATGCAGTTCCAAAGTGGTACAGTGTTGTCGTTTGGCCGTATTGGTGAGGATGATGGACGGTGGGAGAAGTCGTTGGAATGGCGCAATGCGGGTCAAGAGACTTTGGTCGTGACACGTGTTACAACCACCTGCTCGTGCTTGCAGGCTGTCGCTGATAAGGGGGCTGTTAAAAGTGGTGATAAGTCGGGTATCAAGCTCACTTATTTTCCAAAAGGGCATCCAGGTAAGGTGGAGCAGAGGGTATTTGTTTATACCAACCTTTCTGCGACGAAACCTACTGTGGTGCTGACCTTAAAGGGTGAAGTTACCCCTTCTGCCGACGTCAGTGCAGATTATCCACGCAATCGAGGAGAGTTGCGTTTGCGACGTGATACGGTTGTTTTTATGGGTGATAAGCTACAGACCGAGCGTATTGCTTGTATGAATAGTTCGTCGCGCGCTATGCATCTTGAAGTGGATGACTTTTCATCAGAAGGGTTTAAACTTCGTACCGAGCCCGAGATACTAGCTGCAGGCGAGGAGGGTGCTTTGGTTATTACCTATACACCATCAGCCAATAAGAAGCCACTGTGGTTAAAGCTTTACATCAAAGGCTTGGCTTTGCCTTTACGAGCAAGAGAACTTTATGTCGTGATTAAAAAAGAAGAATAAAATATTTAGATATGAAAAAGTTATTGAAGGGTGCCTTTTTGGCATTGATGTCAGTTGTTATGTTTGCAGCGTGTAGTGACGATGATGAGTATCAGGAGACTACATTAGACGTTACACCGCATAATATTGCTGGCTCATGGCGTTTGGAGAGCTGGAGCGGCGAAGAGTTGGCCGAGGGTAACTATGTATATATTGACATAGTGCGAAATGATCGCACCTATACTCTTTATCAAAACATCGATAGCCCTCAGTTGCGCGTTATTACAGGTCGTTATTTTATTGAGACTGATCCCGAGTTCGGTGCAATTATTCGTGGTAACTACGATTATGGCAATGGTGAGTGGGCACACCGTTACATTGTAACCGATCTTACCGCCGAGCGTATGGTATGGACAGCGAAGGACAATTCGGAGGATGTAAGTGTTTATGTTCGCGCCGAGTTGCCCGAGGGTTTTAAGCCAAAGGAGGAGTAGAACGTAACCAATAAAGAAAAGCGAGAGTTTAAGGCTCTCGCTTTTTTTTGATTCTTAGATTATAGGTTTTACTTTTCTGTCATCTTCAGCAAATCTCGTCCCATCTTGTTGGTATCTCGCAAGTCGTTGCGCAGGGAGTATTTACCATCTTTATCCACTACGACGTATGACGGTATGCCGTCAATGTTGAATTTGTCGGTTGTGATTGCAATCCATTGCTCGCCATTTAAGCGATAGTGCAAACCCTTGATGTCGGCAATCGTTGTTTTGTATGTCACTTCAGGCGACGATTCGTTGGCTATGTAAATCCACACAATATCCTTATCCTTTAGCACACCCTCTTTGAGTCGGGCAATCGCTTTGTGAGCTTCACGGCAAGGACCACACCATGTGTTCCAGAAATCTACTACAACAACCTTGCCCTTGTGCGGAGCTATGATTGCGTCGAAGAGTTTGTCGTTAGCTACGTCGGGCACACTCTCAACCTTCGCTTTACCCTGCACCTCGGCAAGTTTTGCCTGAATCTCGGCAGCGCGTACTTTGCAAGCCTTGGTGATAAACTTATTATTCAAAGCGTCAATCTCATTCCACTCCTTTTCGGTGAGCTGATTGTTTGATGCAAGCAGATAGTATCTGCCGAAATCACGCGCATGTCTTACGAAACTATCCTGCGGTGCATTAAGGTAGTGAGCCAGTTCTCTCATGCTGACAAATGACAATAGCGATAGTTCATATATGTCGTCCCACTCAACCACGCTGAACATATCCTTCTTATGCTCGTCGGTCAATACGGCAAATTTGTAGTCAATATCCTTTGAGTAGTCAAAATTATCGTGTACCGAACGGTAGTTGTGCTGAAGGAAGAATTGTGAGTGAAGCACTGCTTCGAAATATTCCAAATCAATCCCATTCTTAAACCTTTTCTTATCGAAGGGTAACATTTCCTCAATGGCGTTCAACTTTTCGACTGCTGTAAGATATTTTGCCTTAACATTCTTCGCATATTCGTCGGCACTCCATCGGTAGTCGGCAAATTCCCCGTCATGAGTGTTTAAGGCAATCTCACTAAGCTGCTCGCCAAATGGTTGTACTCGGTCTGAAGCTGTAGTGTACATTGCGATGTAGTCCTGGAACAAATTGCTCTTTACGTATGCCTTGGCAGTGTGTTTTTTACCCTCGCGACGTGCTACGAGTTTTTTACCGGTGTTGTTTAGGTCGTAATATATCTCAATGTTATCGCCTGGGGCAATGAGTAACTCTGCCAATAAGCGATTAGTAGAAGTAGGGCTCACCCAACCTTTAGATGTACCATATTGCATGAACTCAAATTTGGCCGTGCCACTCTCGGTATCAACTTTTGCGAATAGTTGTTCCTGGTCGCCATAAATAGCGTTGTTTATTAACATCAATTCGTCGGCGATGCCTTTCTGATAATTTAGTAGATGTATCGTGATGGTGGTTGTATCAACATCGTAGATTGGCTTTGGCATAGTAGCCTGCTCGTTTATCGAAAGCAACTCCTTTGGAATGTCGGGGTGAGGTTTCTGCATATCCTCAAAGGTGAGTTCGCCTGTAAGGTCGATGCCATAGAGCTTAAAGCAATCGGGGCAGTCGCCCTCGATAAAGTCCATCGACTTTGCTCGTTTGGGGATTGGTGGGAATGTAAAGCGGAATGAGGCACGTCCCGAGTCGGGCATCCAAAACTCCTTGTCGAGTTCGCACCCTTCGGCTGCGGTGATGACATACTTCTTGCCATCCACCTGCAAATAGGTCTCCTTAACAAATCTAATCCAATAATGCGGGTGGAAGTAAGCCTCTACATTTACATAAGTTGCCGAGTCGGTAATTTCGACACGCGTGATGTCTAACGTCTCGGTGTTTGATGCCTGAATCATCGGATTCTTGATGATTTTTACCTCTGGCGTACACGATACTACCAGCATC
>JAGBTO010000097.1 GCA_017631285.1 Alistipes sp. | reverse complement strand
TTTGCTCTACCAACTGAGCTATGGCACCATCATGTATGATTGCTTTGTGTCCTAAAGCGAGTGCAAATATATGGTGTTTTTTCTTCTTGTGCAAATATTTTTATAAAAAAATTAAAATTTATGCAAAAATATGAGTGTTAGATGCTGTTTATCGGAAGAGAATGCAACCATAATAATATAAGGTAGATGATTTGTTTAGGCACAGTAATAGCAGAAATGTCGTACGATCACTAAAAAAATCAATATTTCTCATTGCAACGGAGAAGAATTTTCATTATATTTGTTAAAGTAAGCAAAACCTTTAACAACAACCTGATATGAATGTAAACAATGTAATGGCAGACCTCGAGCGCAAACACCCGGGTGAGAGCGAGTATCTGCAAGCTGTACGCGAGGTATTGGAATCTATCGAGGAGGTTTACAACGACCATCCTGAATTTGAGAAGGCAAAGATTGTCGAGCGCATGGTTGAGCCCGACCGCATCATCACATTCCGTGTAACATGGGTCGATGATAAGGGGGAGATACAGACCAACATCGGCTATCGTGTTCAGTTTAACTCGGCTATTGGCCCTTACAAGGGCGGTATCCGTTTCCATGCTGCGGTGAATCCTTCGATGTTGAAGTTCCTCGGTTTCGAGCAGACGTTCAAGAATGCCCTCACCACACTGCCTATGGGTGGCGCGAAGGGTGGCTCTGACTTTAGTCCTAAGGGTAAATCCGATGCCGAGATTATGCGTTTTTGCCAGGCTTTCATGCTTGAGTTATGGCAGAATATAGGCCCCGACACCGACGTGCCAGCAGGCGATGTGGGCGTAGGTGGTCGCGAGATTGGTTATATGTATGGCATGTATAAGAAGTTGGCGCGTGAGTACAACACAGGTGTGCTTACAGGCAAGGGCCTAACATGGGGAGGCTCACTCGTACGTCCCGAGGCAACAGGCTTCGGCGCGCTCTACTTCACTGAGCATATGCTCCATCAGGCGGGCAAGTCAATCGAGGGCAAGACTGTGGCAATTTCTGGTTTTGGTAACGTGGCTTGGGGCGCTGCAACAAAGGCTACCGAGCTGGGCGCTAAGGTTATCGCTATTTCGGGTCCCGATGGCGTGATTTACAACCCTAATGGTATGACCCCCGAGAAGATTGATTACATGCTGGAGTTGCGTGCTTCAAACCGCGATATTGTCGCTCCTTTTGCCGAGCGCTTCCCTGATGCTACATTCACCCCAGGCAAGAAGGCGTGGAGCGTGAAGTGCGATATCGCGCTGCCTTGTGCTTTCCAGAATGAGCTCACGGGTGACGACGCCAAGGAGCTCTTGGCTAATGGTACTTGGTGCGTTGCCGAGGTGTCGAACATGGGTTGCACACCTGAGGCTATCGAGGCCTTCCAGGAGGCAGGCATCTTGTTTGCACCGGGTAAGGCTGTGAATGCTGGCGGTGTGGCTACATCGGGTTTGGAGATGACTCAGAATGCGCAGCACCTATCTTGGTCAGCCGAGGAGGTTGATGCCAAGTTGCACTATATCATGTCGCAGATTCACTCGGCTTGCGTACGCTACGGCGAGCAGCCCGACGGTAGAATCAACTACGTCAAGGGTGCTAACATCGCAGGCTTTATGAAGGTTGCACAGGCGATGCTCGAGCAGGGAGTGGTATAGCATTCTGTTATGCAGCAATAAAAAAACCGAGATTAATCTCGGTTTTTTTATTGTTTAATCTACGTGTTGCCAATCCACTGCCGACAGGCGTGCTGCCATCTCGACATAGGCGGCCTGGGTCAGGAGCCAACTCTTCTGCTCGCCCTCCTCGCGATGAGAGAGGTATTTACCAAACAGCCCATTTTCGTCGCGGCCCATATACCATGCATAGTTCAAGGTGTCGTTGTATGCCGAGAGGTAGATGTTCTGTCTATCGGCACGCCACAGTGCGAGGTAGCCACGAAGCAATACGGCGTCGAACCACACATCTCCCGATTCAATAATATATAGACTCTCATTCTTGGCATTTGTATAGACTTTTGTCCATTGCTGCAGACTTGCTGCTGCGGTAGCTTGTGCTTGCTTGAGGTACTCTTGGTTGCCTGTAATCTCATATAGCAAGACTCCCGCCTCAATCATCTGACCGCTGTTGTATGAGAACTTACGCTTGTCGAATTTACCCTTTATTGACACGTTGTCGAAGTATAGTTCATCTCTGTCGCGCAGGCTGTAATACACCCAGGTATAAAGGTTCTCACCTTGTTCGAAATACTGTTGCTCGCCGGTGGCTTTGTGCAGTTTCAAGGCTGCCACGGCTGCGGGCGCATTAGAGCATGTGTTTTTGGTGTTCTTATTCTGCTCACACCAGTAGATGCCATCGCCCAACACGGTGTCACGGCCACTGAGAACGAAATTCCAGATGTCGAGCGCCATATCCAAGTATGACTGCTTGGCTGTGAGGTTATACAAGTCCACAAGGTCGATTACCAACCAAATATTATCGTCGTAAAAGCGGTCGGACTTATCAACTGTGATGTACGAGGAATAACCATGAGGAGTTCGCGTGGTGTCGTAATACATCTTCAGGCCCTCGATTACCTGCTCGTCAATGACCTTCAAGATAGCTTCGTCCTTGGTTGCTTCGTAGAGTGCCGACATCATCGACAGCGTACCCGAATAGGGCCATAGGTAGGAGTATTTGTTTACCTTGTTATCGGTGCCTTCGGCCAGGTATGTGGCCTCGGCTGCAATATCTTGAGGGTAGTTTTCGGATAAGAGTGGAGTCTCATCTACATCGTATAGCTCATAAATTGCATCCTTGAGTTGTAAGGCGTGCTCAAGGTGGCGGTTGGTATTGTTGCAACTGATGGTGCAGAGTGTAATGGTTGTAATTATTAGTCTAAAAAATATTTTCATTGTGGTGTGTTTTTTATTATTTGCACAAATATAGTAATTTTGCATAAAAGTAATGCTAAGATGAAAAAAGAGATTGAACGAAAATTTCTGGTTAAAGGTGATTTTATGCCTTATGTCACCTCGAAAAGCTATATTGAGCAGGGTTATGTAGCAAAGTCTGAGGAGTTGACTTTGCGCATACGCACTCGCGACGAGCAGGGTTACCTTACCATCAAAGGGCGCACCAATGCCGCAGGTATGTCGCGTTCGGAGTGGGAGTATGAGATTCCTGTCGAGCAGGCACGTGAGTTGCTGTCATTTAGCAAAGGTACAATCAAAAAGCATCGTTATCTTGTGCCCGAGGGCGAGCATGTGTTTGAGATAGACTGCTTCTATGGCGATAACGAGGGCTTGGTTGTGGCCGAGGTGGAACTTCAAGATGAAGATGAGCAATATCCTCGTCCCGAGTGGTTAGGCCAGGAGGTTACGGGCGACAGACGTTATTACAATTCTCAACTACTCAAACACCCTTATTTAACATGGCACGAAGAGTAATATGGTTGCTTGCATTGCTTATCGCAAGTTGTGAGCTATGGGCTCAGGAGATAGATTTCAATGAGCAGATGAAACGTTATGGCTTGGTTGATGTGCAATCGCTCGATAAAAATATAGGTGTGGAGTTGAAGTATGCCACCGAGGATAATTTTGTGGGCGAGAATATGTATGGCTCGCTGAGGAAGGCATATCTGTTGCCCCATTTTGCCAAAAAAGTAGTTCAGGCACAGCAGATATTGCGCCAGCGTAAGCCAGGGTATTCGTTGCTTATTTACGATGCTGCTCGCCCCATTAGCGTGCAGCGCAGAATGCGTAAGGTCGTTGAGGGGACGCCGTTTACAGCGTATGTTGCCGATGGCAGTCGCGGTGGCAGGCATAACTATGGCGTAGCGGTTGATTTGACCATTGCCGATGAGGCGGGTGTGCCGCTGGATATGGGAGCTGGTTTTGACGACTTCACACGCAAAGCGTGGGTGGGTGAGGATGATGCCTTTTCGCTGGCGGAATATAAATCCTATGTCGAGAAATTACGCCGCGAGGGATTGATTTCTAACGAGGCAGCAGCGAACCGTTGTCTGCTGCTTGAGATTATGGATATGGTGGAATTGCGCCCTTATGTTAAGGAGTGGTGGCACTATCAGGAGAAAATTTCGATGCCAACGACACGTGAACGTTATAAATTGTTGGACTTTTAATAATGAAATAAATACTTTTTTTTATCTTTGCACTTGTGAAGGAGTGAAAACTTTTTGCATGAAAGTGAAACCCTTTCGGGATTGAAAGATTAAAAACAATTAACCCCTCACTTATGTCAGGTTTTTTTGGCTGTGTAAGCCGCAATGAATGTGTAAACGAGGTCTTCTACGGTACCGATTACCACTCGCACCTCGGAACAAAGAGAGCCGGTATGGCTTTTGTTGATAACGGTAAATTTGTTCGTTCTATCCACTCTCTCGAAGATGGATATTTCCGTAATAAGTTCGAGAGCGAATTGCCTCGCTTTGGTAATGCCACAATGGGTGTTGGCGTTATCTCTGATTGCGAATCACAGCCTATTACCATCACATCGCATTTGGGACGCTACGCCGTTGCTACGGTAGCGCGTATTGACAACATCGAAGAGCTTACTAAGGAACTGCTCGATGAGCGTCATCACTTTGCTGAACTCTCAGACTCGAAGATTAACGCTTCGGAGTTGGTGGCTATACTTATAGGTTTGGGTAAGAATATCCAGGACGGTATAAATATAGTACATAATAAAATCAAGGGCTCATGTTCGATGCTGATTTTGACCGACCATGCCATCTATGCAGCACGTGATCGATTTGGCCGTACCCCTATAATTATTGGTAAGAACGATAAGGGTTATGTGTGTGCGAGCGAGAGTTCAAGTTTCGATAATCTCGGTTATGAGTACATGCGTGACTTGGGCCCAGGTGAGGTTGTGCAGATTACTGCCGATGGCGTGCGTCAGATTACACCTCCTCAGAAACGTATGCAGATATGCTCTTTCTTGTGGGTTTACTATGGCTATCCATCAGCATGGTACGAGGGAATTAATGTCGAGGAGAGCCGATATCGCTGTGGAGCTGCTATGGCTCGTCGTGATAACGAGATTGAGCCCGATTTTGCAGCTGGTATTCCCGATTCGGGAGTAGGTCACGCCGTGGGTTATGCAAACGAGAAGCGCATCCCTTACAAGCGACCATTTGTGAAATATACTCCAACCTGGCCTCGTAGTTTCATGCCTCAGAACCAGAAGATGCGTGACTTGGTTGCCAAGATGAAGTTGTTGCCTAACCGTCAGTTCACTCACGACCAGAAGATTGTATTCATGGACGATAGTATTGTGCGAGGAACTCAGCTCAAGGATAATGTCGTGAAGTTGTTGGATGAGGGTGTAAAGGAGATTCATATGCGTATTGCATGTCCTCCGTTGATTTTCCCTTGTCGTTTCCTTAACTTCTCGACATCACGTAGTACCTATGACCTCTATGCTCGTCGTGTGATTCGCGATATGGAGGGTACCGACAATATTTCCGATGCAACATTCATGGAGTATGCTAATCCAGATAGCCCAAAGCATAAGGAGATGGTTGATATAATGTGTCGCCACTTGCAACTCACCTCTCTCAAGTTCCAGCGTCTGGACGACTTGGTTGAGGCAATCGGACTTCCTAAGGAGTCGCTTTGTACTCACTGCTGGGATAATAGCAGCTACGACGAATAGTTGGTATCATAGGATTAAAAGTAACGCCTGTCTAACCAAGTTAGACAGGCGTTTAAACTTCTTTGCGCCATATTAGAATGGCAGGTCATCAACCTCTGCCATTG
Organism: Alistipes sp.; assembly: GCA_017631285.1. Classification (GTDB taxonomy): domain Bacteria; phylum Bacteroidota; class Bacteroidia; order Bacteroidales; family Rikenellaceae; genus Alistipes. Next base: position 29,514 of record JAGBTO010000097.1, on the reverse strand, counting down.
GTGTTGGAGCTGCATAGGCAGGCTCCTCGCCAAATGGAGGCATGTCGGGCATTGCAGCAGCTGCGGGAGCCTCTTCTTGTTTGGGCTGTACACGCCAAGCACGTACGTCGGTGTACCAACGGCCGTTATACTCGCGCGACTCTACATTTACCGATACGGTGTATGTAGCACCCTCTTTCAAACGAGCAACATCGCTCTCTTTGTTGAAAAATATAACGCATATCTTGCGTGAAAATTCATTTGGCAACTCGAAGATAACCTCCTGTTTCTTCCACTCGCCACGTGCCGATGTGCCCTGTGTCGCAGGCAATATCTTATAAACTACACCTTCAAACTCCATAATACTTATTTTTAATGATTTGAGCGTAAAGATAATAATTTTTCACAATTACTTCTCAATAAAAAAATATTTTCCCGCTTTTTCTCTCAACTTACCTTCTGCCGCAGCTTGAAAGTATGTGTCATATTTGAAATCCTCCCATGGGCAGCCTATGCGTCCTCCGTCGGCGTCGAGATATTGTATATAGGTATTACCTTCCATCTTGGGGAGCCACTCCTGTTTGCCGGCTACAACAGTTATGAGGTTGGCATCGCTACGGTCAAAGACGTTGTTGCGAATGATGAAGTTGTAGGCTTGGTTATAATGCATCCACCACGATTTCAGGTGAGATGCCCAGGCAGGTTCGGGGTGTTGCTTGCCCCAGCCATAGCCCGCTTGGCGGAGTATATTTCCTTCGATGAGGAAGTTCTCCATAATGCTGTCGGTGGGCTTATTTTGGGCGCCGAGGTAGTATTCTATTGACATCTCACATCGCTCTACCAGATTGTTGGTGAATGCAATGTTACGCATTGTGCGCGATGAATCGCTAATATCCTCCTGATTCTGGTTTGTTATGCCGGCATCATAGCATTCGTAGATATAACAATTGTCCACCACAAACTCATCGCAACCTCCATATATCTCCACGCCATTGCCATAGCGGGCATCACGGCTACCTGTGACCGATGCTGGCAACAACATGGACCCTCCAATCCAACCTATCACACAATTTGTGACCTTGAGGCTCTTGGTTGTTCCCGAGCCTATGCCGTGTGAGCCTCCATACATTATACATAAATTATCAATGTGTACCTTGTCGGTTGCCGATATAACATTTCCCTTGGTGAGTAGCTCAATGGAGTGAAAACGCTCTTTAGGGTTTCCCTGGGTTGAGCAGAGGTATAGTCGCTTGGTGTCTTGATAGTCGTGGAAAAAGTCCATGTCACGTTTGAGATCACCCGCTCCGGCAAAAGGCTCGTCGGTGTAAACGTTGGTAGTTGTGCCATCGGCATGATATACCTTTAGAATCTTTATGGCATTGCACTCGCCATGGTTGAATACTAATGTGCCTACATCGTCGGCAAGTTCCTGCGAGTACATATATACGTTGGGCGTTTGTGTCTCGATCCATTCTCCTTCTTGTGCTGCATCGTACGGAGAGCCATATATGCGGGGCTTCTCGCCTTTGCCATAGGCTGAATAACATACACCTTCTCGTGTGTTTATCTTACCTCGAAATATGTCGCCTCGGCGAAACATTACTCCATCCGAGGCTTTTAATTCCATAGAGTTGAGTTTTGCTATGCTGTGCAATGGGGAACTTGGCGATAATCCGTCGTTGTTGTCGTCGCCTTCAGCTGAGAAATAATAGATAGTTCCTGTTGGGGTCAGTTCGCTCTTCGAATTAAGGATGTTGCGTTTCCTACGCTCGGCTTGACGGTCGATATGCCGTAGTATCTTTGACGTTGCCTCCTGTTCGATAGCTCCATTCTTGGGGTAGCAACCTGCCAAGCATAACAGGCAGAATAAAGTGGATGTTAATTTTCTCATGATATTCATATAAAGTGTATACAAATATACGAAAAAAACAGATGCCTGACACGCTTGTCGGGCATCTGTTTTATGAGAATACGGTTGTGAATTACTCAGCCTGCTCGGTCTCAGTCTCAGCTGGAGCTGCTGGAGCAGAAGGAATAACATCAATCAACTCAACCTTGAACTCCAAAGCCTCGTTAGGACCGATCATGCCGGCAGCACCCTGGCCATAAGCCAAGTCAGATGGAATCCACAATGTGATCTGGCCACCCTTACCGATAAGCTGAAGACCCTCAGTCCAACCCTGGATTACGCCGCTAAGTGGGAACTCAGCAGGGCCGTCACGCTCGTAAGATGAGTCGAATACAACACCGTCACGCAACTTACCCTCATAGTGAGCCTTAACTGTGCAAGTTGCAGTTGGCTTAATTGTTGTGTCGCCCTCGTTGTCGATGCGATAGAGCAAACCGCTCTCGCTCTTCTGAACACCTCTCTGCTTCTCAACCTTTGCCAACCATGCAGCAGAAGCCTCCTTGTTGAGTCGTGGCAACTTGTTCATCTGGAATGTCATGATGATGTTTGAAGCCTCGTCAGTCAAAATCTTTGAACCACCGTTGATCATGAAGTCTGCAGCACCCTGTGCAAACCAATATGCCTGAACAGGAATACGTGCGTAACGGTAGCGAGCACCCAAATCATAACCATAAGCCTCTGATACGCTCTTGCGCTCCTCCTCGCTCTCGAAGATATCCAACTTGCCGAGCATAGCATGCTCCATGCGAGGATTTAAAGACTCTACTGAATCAGGCTTGTTCTCCTCCAAGAACTTCTTGATACGCTCAGGACGCTGAACTGAGAAGAACTGCTCAAGAATCTTAATGCTCTCGTTTACCTTCTCGTCCTCTTCGTACTCCTCAGTCTTGAGCATTGAGTCCTCAGCAGCATCAATCAAAGTAGCCCAGTCAAACTTCATCTCTGGGATGTTGTAGTTGATGTCATGAGCAATGCTTACACCAAATGCATAAGAGAGTGAGTCCATCTGAGATTTGTTACCCTTTGTTACACCCATCTTGTATGGATCGTTGCTGCCGCAAGCGACCATCATTGCTGCAAAAACTACTGCAGCCAAACCATAAATTAACTTTTTCATTGTTTTTATAATTATTAATATTGAAAATTATCTTCTATCTTATCTGCGACGTCGTTTTACCTCTATGATTTCAACTTCATATTCGAGCATCTCGTTAGGCTTGATATTCTTCTGCTCATCACCTTGGGCACCATATGCCAAAGTCGAAGGCATCCATAAAGTGATTTTACCACCTTGTCCCACGAGTTTTACACCCTCTTCCAATCCGTCGATAAGTTTTGTAAGCGTAGTGCGTAATGTGTCTGGACGATTATCCAACGCATCAACTTCGGCCCCGGCTAATGTTTTAGCCGTGTACATTATGGCTACAGTGTCACGAGGGTGTGACGCTGTATTACCCATGTCGCCCAACTCGTTTACTCTATAAGTCAAGCCTGTGCGGGTGCGCACAATATTCTTATCGGAGTTGGCTAAATCTTCAAGATATTGATTTTCATACTTTTTTACACGATCGTAAACGTCGTAATTCATATATGAAAGCAGATAGAATTTGCCATCTTCAAGGCTGATTTTAGGCTCTCCTGCCATTACATCAGAGATGCCAGCCATTATTTGAGAGGCCTTTAGAGTGGAGTCCATCTCCATAATGTTATAGGCGATATTCATTCCGATGATATATGACAACGAATCGGCGCTATCCTGGAGTTTTCCACTTCGCGAAGGGCCGCCACATGCCACTATTACCAGTGCTACTAAACCTACAATGATAGTTGATATTAATCCTTTACCTTTCATATTCTTTCTGTTTCATGCCCGAGATGGGAACGCAAATATATCATATTGTTTGCATATAGCATTCACCTTGCGAGCAATTTAACCTCGCAAAGATAGTAAAAAATCATTTTTTGCATATATTTGTGGAACAAAATCAACTTTTTTATTGCATGAAAGCGCTAATAGACAATGCTATCCCATACATAAAGGGTGTTTTGGAGCCATATATGGATGTCGTATATTGCCCGGGTGTGGCTTTTTCTGCCGAGATGGTCAAGGATGCCGACGTGCTTATTATTCGTACCCGTACTTGTTGCAACAAGCAGTTGTTGGAAGGGTCGAAGGTTCGTTTGATTGCTACGGCTACCATAGGTTTTGACCACATCGACATGGAGTATTGTCGTACTCACAATATTGCAGTCACAACGGCTCAAGGATGTAATGCTGCGGGTGTTTTGCAGTGGGTCGCTGCGGTATTGGCACAGTTGTCATTACGCGATGGGTGGCAACCTCAAGATGTCACTCTTGGTATTGTCGGCGTGGGGCATGTAGGCTCTTTGGTTGAAGAGTATGCTCGTAAGTGGGGCTTTAAAGTTGTGTGTTGTGACCCCCCACGCCAGGAGCGAGAAGGTGGATGCTTTGTTTCGCTGCAAGAGGTTGCACAGCAGAGTGATATTATTACTTTTCACACGCCATTGGATAGCTCGACGTATCACCTTGTCTCTGATAGCGTGATTTCGCTAATGTCCTCTGATGCGGTCATTATAAATGCTTCGCGTGGCGAAGTTGCCGATACTGAAGCTCTGCTTCGGGCGTCGCAGACCCTTGTGCTGGATGTGTGGGAACGAGAACCTGAAATAGACCTTCAGCTACTTGCAAAAGCGTTCATTTCAACCCCTCACATTGCAGGGTATTCGGCACAGGGAAAAGCCAATGCCTCGGCAATGGTGATTAATGCTGTGGCACAGCACTTTTCGTTGCCAATTAACGGGTGGTATCCCTCTGATGTGACCCCTATTCTTCGTAGAGATATATCATGGCTGCAGATGTGTGAGAGTATAAGCTGTTATTGCGACCTTAGTCGTGAAAGTCAAATGTTAAAATCTTGCCCTGAGGAGTTTGAGAACTTGCGCAATAACTACTCTTACCGTGAGGAGTATTTTTAGTACCACTATCATCTATGACCTATTTTGGCATTATATTAGTTTTTTTACTACCTTTGTGATTATCAAGGCTATTGTATATGAAGAAAAATATTTTCGCACCTATAATATATCTCGGCAGCGCAGACTTCTCGCTACGTTTTAAGAAGTGGTGTCAGAAGGTTGCTGTAAAACTCCCTTTGGGGCGTTATTTTATGCGTCGCAGGTATGCTCCCGAGGTTGATAATCTGGAGGTTGAGACTTTCGGTATGCGCTTCCCTTCTCCCATAGGCTTGGCTGCGGGATATGACTGTAATGGTACGCTTATCGACGCCATGGAGGCTATGGGATTTGGATTTGTTGAGATTGGTGCCATTACCCCCAAAGAGCAGCACAATTCGAAGCACCCATCTCTGTATAAGTTAAAAAACGATAGGGCTCTGTTGAATTGTGCCGATATTGATAGTGATGGCGTTGAGCAAGTTATTGAGAATATAAAGCAACGACGTAGTAAGATTATCGTGGGTTGTAACATCGCCAAGAATACGACAACACCCGATGATGAGGCGCCACGTGATTATCTGCGCCTGTTCCGTCCGTTGTATCAATATGTCGATTATTTTACGGTGAATATTAATCTCAATACCACCGACAAGCCATATGTTCCTTGTGAAAAGGAGCAGATAATGGCCATCTTGCAGCCTCTGTTTGAGTTCCGACGTGGACAGAATCAGTATCGCCCTTTGTTGTTGAAAATTTCACCCGACCTCACCGATGAGCAGATTGATATGATGGCCGATATCATGATTGATACTCCGCTCGATGGAATTGTAGCATGTGGTGGCACTATAGGGCGATATGGGCTCGAAAATTCGACCGATGTAATTCATGAACTTGGCCGAATTCCTGGTGCTGTATATGGTGCGCCGCTGAAAAAACGAGCTCTGGATGTTGTAAGCCGGATATATGAGCGAGCTCAGGGAACATATCCGATTATCGGTTGTGGCGGTATCACCTCGGCTGACGATGCTATGGAGATGCTTCAGGCGGGTGCTACACTTATACAACTCTCTACCGAATTTATCTATGGCGGAGGAAAGTCAATGCGCAACATGCGTTTAGGTCTCAACGAACGATTACGCAAAGCAAAGCATTTACAGAATAAGAACGAATAAATCCCAATTATGATAACAGCAACTATTATTACTATCGGTGACGAAATTCTCATCGGTCAAATTGTTGATACCAATTCGGTAAGTATTGCTAAACAGCTGAATGCGGCAGGCATCACTGTCACAGAGAAACTATCTATTGGCGACAACGCCGAGCAGATTGAGGCCGCCCTGGGGCGAGCACACCAACAATCACAGGTTGTCATCATTACAGGTGGTTTGGGCCCCACGAAAGACGATATCACCAAGCATACGCTCGCACGCATATTTTCATCATCCCTTGTTGAAAACAAGGCAGTCGCCGAGCATGTTGAGAGGATGCTGGCGGTACGCGGTATAGCCTTCAATGCGTTGAATCGTTCGCAGGCCCTTGTGCCCGAGTGCTGCACGGTGCTCTTTAACCACCACGGTACAGCTCCGGGTATGTGGTTCGAGCAGAGAGAGCACGTTACTATATCGTTGCCTGGAGTACCCTTCGAGATGGAACACCTAATGGAGGATGAGGTTATGCCTCGACTGAAATCGTACTACTCGCTCCGCGCTAACATCCACCGTACAATGATAACCTCGGGCATAGCCGAATCGATTCTTGCTGAACGTATTGCAGAGTGGGAAGATGCGCTGCCTGCAGATGTGAAACTTGCTTATCTGCCATCGCCCAATATCGTTCGTCTGCGTCTTTCGACATACGACTGCGAGGACGAAACTGTCGCACGTCAACAGATAGAGCAGCTATTTAAGAAGTTATATAAAATAATCCCCGATAACATCGTGGGCTATGAGGATGCATCGGTGCAACAGCTTGTGCATCAGTTGCTCACCGAGCGCGGGCAGACCCTTGCTGTGGCAGAGAGCTGTACGGGTGGCACTATAGCCTCGCGCTTCACTGCAATGGCTGGCTCATCGGCATATTTTTTGGCGGGTGTGGTGGTCTATGCCAACGAAGCAAAGCGTGATATTCTGGGCGTAAACTATGACGATATAATGCGCTACGGTGCTGTCAGCGAACAGGTTGCACGGCAGATGGCAGAGGGCGCGCGCCGCATTACGGGTGCCGACTACGCTATAGCGACAACGGGTATAGCAGGGCCCACTGGTGGCTCGGCAGAGAAACCTGTCGGAACAGTCTGGATAGCTGTGGCAACACCCACTCACACCATTGCGATGATGCGCCCATCGGGCACCGACCGAGGTCAGATTGTCAATCGTGCCTCGGCTTATGCCATCGAGATGCTTTACAAGGAGTTGAAAAAATAGCGTTCTGCACTACATTTTTTGACTTTTTGCGCTAAAATTCCATTTTTAGACAGAGTAATTTTGAATTTTGAATTTATTTTACGTATCTTTGCGCACCCTTAAAGTGAGGGGATAAAAACTAAAAAACGTAAAAAACAATGAGAGTTTGCGAAATCACAGGTAAAACTGCCGTAGTGGGTAACAATGTTTCTCACTCAAACCGCAAGACTAAGCGCAAGTTCAACACTAACTTGAAGACAAAGCGTTTTTGGTCTGAGGAGGAGGGTCGTTGGTTCACATTGAAGGTGACAACTGCCGGTATGAAAACAATTAACAAGAAGGGCTTGGCTGCCGCATTGAAAGAGGCTGCTGCTCCAAAGAAGGTTTACTAAAATTTATTAAGGAGAAATGGCAAAGAAAGGTAACAGAGTTCAGGTAATCCTTGAGTGCACTGAGCAGAAGGAGAGCGGTGTTGCAGGTATGTCTCGCTACATCACTACAAAGAACAAGAAGAACACACCAGATCGTTTGGAGCGTCGTAAGTACAATCCTTACTTGAAGAAGGTAACAGTACATCGTGAAATTAAGTAATTTAGGATTTAAGTCATGGCAAAGAAAGTAGTTGCGACCCTCAAAACGGGTAACACAAAGAAGTACACCAAGTGCATCAAGATGGTTAAGTCTGAGAAGACAGGTGCTTATGTGTTCAAGACACAGAACATCCTTGAGGATGCAGACATCAAGGCATACTTCGCTGAGAAATAATTATTTGCATTAAGTCAGGTTGCTACGTGCGCCGCTTAATACAAAAAAGTCGCTTCCCTCGGGAGGCGACTTTTTTTGTGTAGAGGTTGTTGACTTATCCCTCGGTTGGAGTAGCCTGCTCTATTGGCTGCGGCTCCTCCACATCGCAAACCTTTTGCAGTCCTCGCTCCGAGGCAAGGCGCTCCATCAGGGCGTATGCCTCACCAAAGTCATTGCGTATATCGCCATCGAGGATGGCATTCTTTATCACCTCCTTAATCTCGCCTATGGCACTGCATGGTGTGAGGTTGTAGCACTTCATTATTATATCGCCCGTGATTGGGGGCTGGAAGTTGCGCACGCGGTCGCGCTCCTCCAAATCCTTCATCTTGCGGCGCACGAGTTCGAAGTTGGCAAGGTAACGCTTCACCTTGGCATCTATGCCCGAGGTGATGTCGGCTTCGCACAGGGTCATCAGCTTCTCGACATCGTCGCCCGCCTCGAATAAAAGACGTCTTACGGCCGAGTCAGTGACCATATCCTCCGAGAGAATAATCGGACGCAGATGCAGATAGACCATCTTCTGCACAAACTTCATATGCTCGTTCATCGGTAGCTTCATGCGACGGAATATGTCGCGCACCATCTTCGAGCCGACAACCTCGTGCTGGTGGAATGTCCAGCCTATTTTGCGGTCGTAGGCCTTAGTCAGAGGCTTGGCGATATCGTGCAGCACAGCCGCCCAGCGAAGCCACAAGTCGTCGCTCTTGCGAGCCACGTTGTCCAACACCTTTAGCGTGTGGCGGAAGTTGTCTTTGTGAGCATGGTTGCCCACACGTTCCACTCCGCATAGACGTTCCATCTCAGGGAAGATAAGCTCCAAGAGGCCTGTCATGTGTAATAGGTCGAAACCCATGGAAGGCACGGGAGAGAGAACTATCTTGTTGAGTTCTACTATGATGCGTTCCTTGGATACAATCTTTATGCGCTCCTTGTTTCTGACGATAGCATCGAATGTCTCCTCGTCGATTGTAAAGCCGAGCTGTGTGGCGAATCTCACAGCTCGCATCATTCTCAACGGGTCGTCCGAGAATGTTATGTCGGGATCGCAAGGGGTGCGGATGATGCAGTCCTCCAGGTCAAACATGCCGTCAAAAGGATCGACCAACTCGCCAAAACGGTCGCCATTTAAGCACCACGCCATGGCGTTGATGGTAAAGTCGCGTCGTCGCTGGTCATCCTCCAATGTGCCGGGCTCAACCTGCGGTTTACGCGAGTCGTGGGTGTATGACTCCTTGCGAGCTCCTACAAACTCCACTTCGGTGCCATGAGCGCGCACCATGGCTGTGCCGAAGGTCTTGAATACCGATACCTTACCCTTCACCTCACGCCCTAAAGCCTCGGCAACCTCGATACCACTGCCTACAACAACGACATCAATGTCGGTTGAGGGGCGACGCAGGTAGTAGTCGCGGACATATCCGCCTACGACATAGGCCTCTACGCCCAGCTCATCTACGATGCGCGAGATCTTACGAAATACGGGGTTGGCAAGGGGTGCAAACTCTTCCATTGGCGGCTATTTTTCTGCTGCCTTCAAGCAGCGACGGTATAACTGAACTGTATTTTCCAAGCCGTAGTATAGGGCATCGGCAATCAGCGCATGACCGATTGAAACCTCGTCACACCAAGGTATGCAACTTGCGAAGTACTCTAAATTTTCGAGGCTCAAGTCGTGTCCTGCATTCAATCCAAGTCCTACACGTCGAGCAGCCTTGGCTGCCTCGACATAGGGAGCGATTGCAGCCTCACGGTCGGCCTTGTAGCCTGCAGCGTAGGCCTCGGTGTATAGCTCCACGCGTTCAGCTCCGCATGCCTTTGCACCCTCGACCATCTCCACAACGGGATCAACGAAGATCGAGGTGCGGATACCTGCATCGTTGAACTTCTTGCAGATTGCTGTAAGGAATTCGCGATGTTTGATGGTGTCCCATCCAGCGTTCGATGTTATGGCATCTTCGGCATCGGGAACAAGGGTCACCTGTGCCGGCTTAACCTCCATCACCAAATCGACAAACGATGGGATTGGATTACCCTCGATATTTAGTTCGGTTGAGATTACTGCTTTCAAATCTCGCACATCTTGATAGCGTATGTGACGAGCATCGGGGCGTGGATGCACAGTAATGCCCTCACCGCCAAAGCGCTCAATGTCGAGTGATGTGCGCACAACATTCGGAATATTTCCGCCACGAGAATTGCGTAATACAGCAATCTTATTTACATTAACACTCAGTTTTGTCATAAAAATCGTTATATTTGCGTTGTAAAGTTACTTATTTTTTTCTTTGCGAGTATGAAAATTATACTTTTTTCTCGTAGTGGGCTTGCCCATGTGGCTTCGGATCTGGAACGATTGCTTCGATTGATTGACCATTATGGTTTTGATTATGCAATAAATCAGGAGTTTGCAGATACTATCGAGCAAGTGCTTGGTCGAAATATTGAGCCTGAAAAAATCTATGGCATGACAACAGGTGAGCAACCCAATGATAGTGTCATGGTGTGCTGTGGCGGCGATGGAACGTTGCTTGAAGGAGTACACCGTTTAAGTAATAAACTCATACCCGTGGCAGCCATAAATTTCGGCCATTTGGGCTTTTTAACTTCGGCTACACGTGATGGCGTTGAGACTCTTTTTCAGCAAATAGCTTCTCGACAACTCGAAATACAACCTCGCACTATGCTTTCGGTTCGAGGTGAGAGTGTGGGGGAGGTGATGGCGCTCAACGAAGTGGCAGCCCAGCGTTTGGATGCCACTATGATTAAGGTGGAAGCTGTGGTGAATAAGCAATTGGTTGCGCAATATAATGGTGATGGAGTAATTGTCTCAACACCAACAGGTTCTACTGCATATTCTTTGAGTGCAGGAGGTCCTATTGTGGCTCCCGAATGTGGTTGTTTTTTGCTTACGCCACTTGCTCCCCATAACTTCGGTATGCGACCTGTTGTGGTTCCCGATGCGGCGGAAATAGTGCTCACAATCAAGACTCGTCAGGGCAAGGCTATGCTTTCAATAGATAATCGTACTTACACTCTTTGTGATGGTGAACAGATACGATTGCGACGTGCCGAGGAGCAGATTTTGTTGGTTGTGCCACACAATATATCATTTTACGAGACGTTACATAGTAAGATGATGTGGGATGTGGATATTAGAAACTAAATCATCCTACATATCGCCAAAAATCCTATATATTAGGGTATAATGGGTAAAAAACTCGGAAATTATTTAGTTTTCGAGTAAATTTGTCTATATTTGCGAGTTATATGAGCAAAGAAAAATTGATACCACGACATATTGCCATCATTATGGATGGAAATGGCAGATGGGCTCGCATGCGTGGCAAGGAGCGCAGCGAGGGTCATATTGCCGGTATGGATGCTTTGCGCGAGACGGTGCGTAACGTGGCACAGGCGGGAGTTAAGTATCTTACTGTCTATGCCTTCTCTACTGAGAATTGGGGTCGTCCACAAGCAGAAGTAGATGCTCTTATGGAGTTGATTTGCAAGGGAGTAGAGATGGAGAGTGCCGAATTGGTAAAGGTGGGTATCAAGGTTAAAACGATTGGCGATAGGTCGCGCTTCTCGGATAAGGTTAAAGCCTCGTTGGAGAAGATCGAGCAGCTGACGCAAGCGGGTGAGAATATGACTTTTGCTTTGGCGTTGAACTATTCGTCAAGGAGCGAGATTACCACAGCAGTGCGTAATCTTGCTGAGCGTGTGGCTCAAGGGGAGATTAAGGCTGAGGATATTGACGAGTCGATGATATCATCTGCTCTTTATACTTCATTTATGCCCGATCCCGACCTTATCATTCGCACAAGCGGCGAGTGTCGTTTGAGTAATTTTTTAATGTGGCAGGCTTCATATTCGGAGTTTTACTTTACTCCGACTTTGTGGCCCGACTTCGACAAGGAGGAGTTGGAGCGAGCTTTGGAAGTTTACTCGACTCGCGATCGTCGATATGGATTGGTTAAGTAATAGATTTTATTCAGATAGATGAAATACGCAAGTAAAATATTCGCAATGGTGTTGGTTGCAATGTTCGGCATGGTTTGGTCGGCATTGGCGCAGCAGGATACCCTTAAGCAGGAGACAGAGGTAGAGTATCAGTTCGATAATAACGCCTCGATGATGAAATCGGGAGAGAAGCCTCGGAAGTATCATATTCGTAAGGTGAATTTTCATGGTGCAAATCATATTAGCGAGAATTCGCTACGTACAATTTCTGGTTTGATACCGGGCGATACCATCTATCTGCCAAGTAATTATATATCTAATTCAATCACACGCCTTTGGGCGCAGCGTTTTTTTGCTGATGTAAAGATTGGAGCGTCGATTGATGGCGATAGCGTTGATATGGAGGTCTTTTTGAAGGAGCGTCCTCGTGTTCACAGTTGGAATTTTGCTGGTGAGGGTATCGGAAATTCAAAGAAGAAGGATCTTGCCGAGAAGCTGCAGTTGCGTAGAAATAGCGAACTCTCGGATTATGTTATTGATAAGAACAAGAAACTTATTCAGAAAGAGTTTGCCGATAAGGGTTACCGCAACACCGAGGTTAAGGCCATTATCACTAACGATACTACAGGTTTGGATAATGTGGTACATGTGACATTCCTTATCGATCGCAAGGAGAAGGTGAAGGTAGGAGAGATCACATTTGACGGTAATGAGCAATTCACAGACAAGCGTTTGCGTCGCACATTTAAAAAGACTCACCGCAAATCTATCAACATCTTCCACAACACCAAGTTCAATCCAAAGGAGTTTGAGAATGATAAGGATTTGTTGGTTGATTTCTATAACTCGCAGGGTTATCGTAATGCGACTATTGTTTCCGATTCGGTTTATGACATTAGTTCTAATCGCATAGGTATTCACTTGAATGTGTCGGAGGGCGAGAAGTTCTATATCCGCGATGTTAAATGGGTTGGTAATTCTGTTTATGAGACCGACTTCTTGGATAAGTTGTTTGGAGTTAAGAAGGGCGATACGTATGACCGTAAATCTATGCATAAGCGCTTGGGTATTGGTCGCGAAATGGACCCAAGTGACCAGAACTCCATCTCAAGCCTTTACCAAAATAGCGGATATTTGGCGTCACAGGTTGATCCATCCGAGGTGGTTGTAGGCAAGGATTCAATCGATTTGGAGGTGCGTATCTTCGAGGGTCGCCAATTTAAGATTAACGAGATTGGCATCTCGGGAAATACTCGAGTTAACGATGAGGTTATTCGTCGTGAGCTCTCTGTATATCCCGGTCAGCTTTACAATCGAGCTTTGTTGATGTATTCTATGCGTCAGTTGATGAGCATGGGCCATTTCGATGCCGAGCAGTTGCAGCCCGACATTGAGCCTGTGTCGAACGACTTGGTAAATATTAATTTCCCATTGGTAGAGCAGGCTAGTGACCAGTTCAATATCGCCGGTGGTTGGGGCGCAGGTTCGTTTGTGGGTTCTGTGGGTATTACGTTGAATAATATCTCTACACGCAATATCTTCGACAAAACTAAGTGGACGCCTTATCCTATGGGTCAGAATCAGAAATTCTCGATTTCGGGTCAGACAAATGGTACATACTACAAGGCTATTGCGGCGAGCTTCACCGATCCTTGGGTGGGAGGTCGCAAGCCAAACTCGCTTACAGTATCAGTACACTGGTCGGAGCAGAACAATGCTTACTACATTTGGCAGAAATCGACTATGCACTTCCGTACAACAGGTGTCGCTGTAGGTTTGGGTAAGCGAATGAAGTGGCCTGATCCAAACTTTACGATATATGCCGAAGCGCAGTACCGTCATTATGGACTGAAGAATTGGAATTACTTTATCATGAAGAATGGTGATGCAAACGAGTTGTCATTGCGATTGGCGTTTGGCCGTTCTACGGTGGATCAGCCTATCTATCCACGTTCGGGTTCTGAGTTTTCGGTAACTGCAACGCTCACTCCTCCATATTCTTTGTGGGATGGTGTTGATTACTCGGATGTGAATCTTTCTGATAGCGAGCGTTACAAGTGGATTGAGTATCACCGTTGGGAGTTGATGGGACGCTGGTTCCAGCCAATTACACGTGACCGCAAGCTTGTTTTGATGGCGAAGGCCGAGATGGGATATCTGGGTCATTATAATAGACATAAGTTATCACCTTTCCAGCGTTTTGAAGTCGGAGGTGATGGTATGAGTGGTTATACAATGTATGGTGTTGATATTATTGGCTTGCGTGGTTATGAGGATGGAGCACTTGACCCAGGCAACAATTATTCTGTGGCATACAATAAATACACCATGGAGTTACGTTATCCTGTTGTAATGAAGGATCAGTCACAGGTGTTCGTGCTTGGATTCCTTGAGGGAGGTAGTGGTTTCTCGTCATGGCAGGAGTTCTCTCCATTCAAGATTAAGCGTTCGGCTGGTGTAGGTGTACGATTGTATTTGCCTATCGTAGGATTGATTGGTCTGGACTGGGGTTATGGATTCGATGCACCTATGGGACGTACATCAAGAAGCGGAAGCCGTTTCCACTTCACAATGGGTCAGTCGTTCTAACCTGCGGCAAAGATTTTGAGAGAGTAAGTGTATAACTAAACATATACGACTATGAAACGAATGCTTTTAACCATTGCTCTCATATTGGGCTTAGCGTCGGTTGCCATGGCGCAGAATTACGCAGTAGTAAATAGCGAAAAGATTTTTAAATCAATCGAGGGTTATAATACTGCGATTGCCGAACTCGACAGGCTTGCCAATGATTATCAGGCTGAGGTAGATAGGAAGTTTGAGGAGGTAGAGACCTTATATAATAAGTATATGGAGCGTCGCGAGCAGCTCAATGTTGCATCACAGCAGGCTACCGAGCAGAAGATATTGGAGATGGAGCAGGAGGCGACACAGTATCAAGAGTCAATATTTGGTACTGATGGCACGCTGATGAAGAAACGTTTGGAGATGATTCAACCTATCCAAAAGGCGGTTTTTGCAGCTATTGAAGAGTATGCCAAGCTGAAAGGCTTTGATATGATTATCGATATCTCGCAGAATGCTACCATGCTCTATTACTCTTCGAAGGCCGACCACACTCAGGCGGTGATAGATATGCTGAAGAAATAACTAATGCAAACTAATAATTACACACATAAAAAAGATTATGAAAAAAGTATTTAAACTAACCCTTGCGGTTGTATGCGTGATGTTTACGTCATCACTCTTCGCTCAGAAAATCGGTTACATCAACACAGACCCTATCGTGGCTAATATGACTGAGACAAATGAGGCTATGGCAAAGCTTGAGACTTTTGCTAAGGACTTGTCAGCTCAGGCTGAGACTCTTCAGGTTGAGTTTAATACCAAGTTCCAGGAGTATCAGAAGAATGCTGAGGGTATGAGTGATTCTATCAAGCAGCTTAAGGAGAAGGAACTTGATGATATCAGCAACCGCATCCAGCAGTTCGAGCAGATTGCACAGCAGGACATTCAAAAGGAGCAGCAGAAGTTGATGACCCCTATTTATGAGAAGGTTAAGAACACCATCAACGAGGTAGCTAAGGCTGGTGGTTACAGTGTAATTCTCCCAGGTACAGCTTTGATTTATGTTGATGAGGCTACTGTCGCTGATATCTCGAAGGATGTAGCTGTCAAGCTTGGCGTAGATTGGGATAAGGTAATTTCAACAACAACTACTACTCCAGCGCAGTAGTAATTAATAATCAAGAATAAAGTTTGGCTGTCGTGAACATCGGGTTTGCGACAGTTTTTTTTGTTGCAATGTGGCGATAATAAGAATATATATTCATTGATGCAAGATTTTTTAGACCTTGAGTATCATATAACGATAGTTTGATTAAATTTGTATAGTGAAAGTTGTTTCCTTACCAAAGATTTAATACAATGCCATATCCATGGGGAGATGAGCGCCGCTTTAATAGCTATGCGGCATATTTCAAGCGCACTTTTGGCTCACGTATGCAGAAGGTGACCATCAACGCTGGTTTTGGTTGCCCCAATCGAGATGGCTCTATATCGTGGGGTGGATGTACATTTTGTCGCAACGATGCCTTTACTCCATCGTATTGTCAGAGCCACAAAAGTATAACCCAACAGATTGAGGAGGGAATAGAGTTTCACCGTCGCCGCTATCGTACGGCACAGCGTTATTTGGCATATTTTCAGTCATTCTCAAATACCTATGCTCCGCTGGAGCAGCTTAAGAGGTGTTACGATGAAGCGCTTGCACATCCCGATGTGGCGGGCATAGTGGTTGGTACACGTCCTGACTGTGTGGATGAGCAGAAGCTGGACTACTTTGCTGAGCTGTCAAAACAAAAATATGTGATTTTGGAGTATGGTGTTGAGTCGTGCTACGATACAACACTTCGGAATATAAATCGTGGTCATGATTTCGCCATAGCTGAGAGAGCCATAAAGATGACTGCCGAGCGTGGGATACACTGTGGGGCGCACTTTATTCTGGGGTTGCCAGGAGAGAGCGAACAGATGCTTGTAGAACAGGTTGAAAAGATAAATTCCCTGCCGCTTACAACTATCAAGTTTCATCAGTTGCAACTCTTCAAGGATACGCCGATGGCGAAGGAGTATGATGCCCACCCTGAGCGATTCCATTTTTGGTCGGTGGATGAGTATATCGACCTGTTTGTTGAGATAGTGCGTCGCCTACGTCCTGATATTGTTATTGAGCGCTTTGCAGGTGAGGCGCCACCGCGTTATCATCATATCGAGGGGTGGGGACTTATACGCAACGAAACGCTTTTGATGATGCTTGATAAACAATTGGAGTTAAAAGATGTATATCAAGGCGATATTTTTAATATATTTGTAGCGGAAAAATGATAATGGTTAATATTATCAATGAAAATAAGAAAATTAGTTATAGATTATAAGTAAAGGCAATTACAGCTATGAAACTTTCAATGACCAAAGCCGCAGTAGGCTTTAAGGAGTACATCGTCCTGGGCTTGG
Organism: Alistipes sp.; assembly: GCA_017631285.1. Taxonomy (GTDB): domain Bacteria; phylum Bacteroidota; class Bacteroidia; order Bacteroidales; family Rikenellaceae; genus Alistipes. The sequence goes on along the minus strand of JAGBTO010000097.1, from coordinate 12,462 downwards.
GAATGTTCCTCTACGCTTTCGGATGGACAGCATGTATTATTCCTGCAGGAGGTATGGGTGGTGGTGCTACGGGCATGTCGATGCTCCTGAATGCTATCTTCCCAGCTATCACTCTTGGACAGTTTGTATTTATCATCAACGGTATTTTGCTCCTTATAGGAGGTTTTATTGTCGGATGGAACTTCGGACTCAAGACCATTTATTGTATCATAGTCCTCTCCATAGCTATGGATGCGTGGGATTATTGGTTGCCTAATGGAGTATTGCTTGATGGTGAGATTGTACCCAATGGACTGCTTGTGCAATATACCGAAACGATTAACTCTCACAATATTCTGCTTATCATCTTGGGTGCAGTGATTGCAGGTTCGGGTGTTGCTATCAGTTTTAGTCAGGGTGGCTCGACAGGCGGTACTGATATTGTGGCGATGATTATCAATAAGTATAAGACCATCAGCTATGGAAAGATTGTAATCTCGAGTGACTTCTTTATCATTGGTTGCTCAATCTTTGTGGCTGACGATATAGCCACAGGTATTGCGACTATTGTTTATGGTTATATCATGATTGCGGTGTATGGCTACACTGTAGATGTGATTCAATCTGGTAGCCAGCAGTCAAGTCAAATATTCATTATCAGTCCTAAATATGCCGAAATAGCCGATGCCATTAATAATGAGGCTCATCGTGGTGTTACCATTATCGATGGTAAGGGCTGGTATTCAAAGGCGGAATGCAAGATAGCTATGGTTGTGTGCCGTAAGCGCAATGCATCTGAGATTTTGAAGATAGCACATCGCATCGACGAGAATGCCTTCATTACAATGGGTTCTGTGATGGGTGTATATGGAAAAGGCTTTGAGGCGTTGAGCAAAGCGTAGTTGTTAAGTAATTTATATCTAGTAATGAAGAGATTATTCGTTGTACTGTTGTCATTTTTTGTGCTTCACGTTGGGGCACAGGATTTATCACACTACAAGAGAGTTGTGAAGGAGCTTAGCTCGGCAAAATATAAGGGTCGTGGTTATGCTTTCGACGGAGCCAATAAGGCTGGTGAGTATTTGGCTAAGGAGTTCGAGAAGGCCGGTGTGGATGAGGTTGTTTGCCAGCCATTTAAGCTCGATATTAACACTTTCCCCGGCAAGATGAAGTTCACGGTGGACGGCAAGAAGCTAGTTCCAGGCGTGGATTTTACCATGCGTGAGTTCTCGCCAGGTGCTAAGGGTGAGTATAAACTCTATTACATTGACACGCTGAACTACAACTCGGCAAAGATTTTCGAGGAGTTGGCACTTCCCGAGAATAAGGACGTCTTTGTGGTGTGTGACTTCTGGTTTACATATAAGCATACTGCCGATTTCAAGCGCTTGCAGAGTAAGGAGGGATGCCAGAATGCTGGTCTGATTTATACGTGGAACGAGCCTACGCTCAAGTTCTATAAAGCCTATGGCGAACGAGTGATTGAGAAGCCTATGTTGTGGGTTAACTCATCATTTCCCACCTCAGCCAAGAGTATTAAGCTCGATATCGAAAACGAGTTCTTAAAAGATAACGAGTGCTTTAATGTCATAGCCAAGGTCGAGGGTAAGCGTCACGACAAGTGTTACCTCTTCACGGCTCACTACGACCATTTGGGCGTTTTGGGAAAGAAGACTTTTTATGCTGGTGCGCACGACAATGCTTCGGGTACTGCGACTATCGTAACTCTCGCAGCCCACTATGCCAAGAATAAGCCTGAGTATGATATCTATTTTGTGGCTTTCTCGGGTGAGGATGCTTATCTTAGAGGTTCTGAGTGGTTTGCTGAGCATCCATCTGCGCCATTGCAGCAGGTGCGTTATCTTATCAACCTCGACATGATTGCCGACAACAATCCTGTGCAATATTGCGAGGCGAGCGACGAGGGTATGAAGGGCTATGAGTTATTTGAGAAAATCAATACCCAAAAGGGCTATTTCAAGAGTTTGAATCGCGCTCCGCTTGCCGGCAATAGCGACCACTATCCTTTTGCACAGCGAGGTGTTCCTTGCATCTTCCTGATGAACGAGGGTGGCGATGCACACAAATACTACCACACCATCTACGACACATGGGAGAATTCGCTGTTTGATAACTACGAGCCAATCTTTAAGTTGGTGGTAGATTTTATTGAGCAGTATTAATGTACCTTGATATATAAGTAAAGCCCTCGCGAATATTCGTGGGGGCTTTACTTTATGTGGAAAATCCTGTTTATTTCTTATTAAAGCTATTCATCGTCATGTCGGCACCTACGCAGGCAAACGACAGGATGGCGTCGCCAAAGATTTTCAGACGCTCGGGCATGCTCTTTCGCTCCTCGTCGCTCCACTCGCCCAGGACGTAATCCACCTGATGGCCTCGAGCGAAGTCCCCTCCCACGCCGAAGCGCATGCGGGCATAATCCTCACGACCCAATAGCTCCGAGATATTCTTGAGTCCGTTATGACCTCCAGCGCTGCCCTTCTTGCGCATGCGCAGCTGTCCGAATGGCAGGGCTATATCGTCCGAGATGATGAGTAGGTTTTCGATGGAAATCTTCTCCTGCTCCATCCAGTAACGTACGGCTTTACCCGAGAGGTTCATGTATGTCGAAGGTTTCAATAATATGATTTGGCGTCCCTTGTGCTTTACGGTAGTCGTTGCGCCGTAACGACCTGCCATAAAAGAGACGTTGGATGCCTCAGCCAAGGCATCCAACACTTTGAAACCTATGTTGTGACGGGTTTCGGCATACTCGGCGCCGATGTTTCCCAATCCTACAACGAGGTATTTCATTCTCCTCTAACGATTACTGCTGTGCACCAGCTGAACGAGTTGCACGAGTTACACGAACGGCGCAAACTGCTGTTGTTGCAGGAGTAACAAATGTAAGGTTGTCGAACTTCAAGTCACCTACGAAAATTGTCTGACCAACCTTCAAAGGAGTTACATCTACTACGATCTCGTCTGGCAACTGGTCAACCAAAGCCTTAACGATGAGCTTACGAGCTGACAAAGCCAACTTACCACCAATCTTAACACCCTCGGCGTTACCTGTCAAACGAACTGGGATAGCGATAGCTACTGGCTTACCCTCCTGTACGCGATAGAAGTCGATGTGGAGAATCTGCTCACGAACTGGGTGGAACTGAACCTCGCGCATAACTGCTGTCTCAACCTTACCGTCGATGTTAATCTCAACAAGATAAGAGTTTGGTGTGTAAATCAAAGGCTTAATCTCCTTTACATCTACTGAGAATGCGATCTCCTCGCCACCACCATAGATAATACAAGGTACCTGACCCTCACGACGGATAGCCTTAGCTACCTTCTTACCGTACTCGGTACGCTTTGTACCATTGATTGAAAGTGTTTTCATTTTGTTTTGTGTATTAAAAAGTTATTACCTGCGGCATTACTCAACTTGGCGAAAAACACAGTCGTCAAATCCCATTATGCCTGAAATCGGCTGCAAAGATACCTTATAAAATTCAAAATTCAAAATATGAGATTTAAAATTTATTGATTTTCACCAAGATTAGGTCATGAAAGATAGCCTTGTTATTAAAAAATAAACGCTTGCATATTTCGATATGCAAGCGTTATATATTAATCTTAAATTAGGCCTCCCTACCACAATGGAATGTTTACACCCACCTGAATCATGTGAGCCAACTGACGGTAAGTGATGTCCGATGCTGGGATGTCGTACTTACCATTTGTATTTGGCACACAGTTGCGAATACCAAGTTGATATCCCATATATACATCCATCTTCATCGTGCGACCAGCCAAGACGCGCAAACCACCTCCAGCTGCAACTAAACCGCCGACAGTTTTGTATTTGTCACCCAAATAGAATTGAGGGCCGGCATTAAGGTAGTTGAACCAACGGTGGCGCTTGGTCTGCACAGCTTTGCCATAGTAGTATTTCAGCGATGCGTAAAGGGGGAAAGAGTGAACTTTACCCTGAAGTTGAAAACCTCCCTCCAAGCCTGCAATGAAGTTCTCGTTGAAACGATAACCCGCGCCGAGGTAGAAAGAACCTCCCGACAATGACATCCTTCGTGGGTAGTTTACAGCGTCGCCGCGTTTGCTGTAACTGATTAGGTCCTGCTCGCCTAGGCCGAAGTTGAAACTGCTACCCAGGTTGATGGCGAACTTGTGTGACATATTCTCAAGCTCGTAATCGCGCTCGATTTTTGTCTTTTTGAAGCGTGGTATATAGTATTTCTGCGCAGCAACTTCTCCCACTGCAATCAATACCAATACCATGAGTATCAATGCTTTTTTCATCTATTGTAGTTCTTTAGCAATACTTTGCACGGGTCACATGTGTAACCCGTGCTGAAGTAATAACGCTAATTTAATGTTTTTATTGTGTCGAGCATTATTTGATGCCTCGCACATTCTTCTCCCATGCCCAAGCAGCCTGCAAAGTGTCGTCCAATGGGCGCTCAGCCTTCCAGCCCAACTCCTCGTTTGCGAGAGTGGTATCTGCCCAAATTGACACAACATCACCTGGGCGGCGAGGAGCTACCTTGTAGTTGAGTTTAAGCTCGTTTACGCGCTCGAAGCTGTTTACAAGTTCCAATACCGATGTGGCATTTCCTGTACCAATGTTGAATATTTCGTACTTAGTCTTGTTCTTATCCTCAATCATGCGAGTGATAGCCACAACGTGAGCTTTTGCCAAATCTACCACGTCGATGTAGTCGCGCAAGCAAGAACCATCGGGTGTTGGATAGTCGTCACCAAAGACGCTCAAGCACTCGCGTACGCCAGCTGCTGTCTGAGTGATGAATGGTACCAAGTTCTGTGGGACACCACGTGGAAGCTCGCCGATAAGAGCTGTTGGGTGTGCACCGATAGGATTGAAGTAACGCAACGAGATACCCTTCAAGCCCTCGTAAGCGTTCACCGAGTCACGCAAGATATCCTCGCACATCTGCTTGGTATTACCATAAGCCGAAGTGGCTGGCTTGCGAGGTGTAAGCTCCGTTACAGGCAACTCGTCAGCCTCGCCGTAAACGGTAGCCGATGATGAGAATACGATGTTTGGACGTGAGAACTCGCGCATCAGGTCAAGCACATTCATGAACGATGTTAGGTTGTTGCGATAATACTTCATAGGGTCGATAACTGACTCACCCACAGCCTTGTAAGCAGCGAAGTGGATGATTGAGCTGAAGTTATATTGCTCAAAAACCTTGCGGAATGCCTCCTTGTCGCAGCAATCAACATTCACAAAAGGAACATCTACGCCTGTAATCTTGCGTACGCCTTCAACGCCACTCATATCAGAGTTTGAAAGGTTGTCAGCCACAACTACATCGTAGCCTGCATTTATCAACTCCACTGCGGTGTGAGAACCGATATAACCCGCACCACCAGATACTAATACCATCTCTTTCATAATAATCAGTGTTTTTAATTACGCAAAGATACCTAATAAAAATTAAATTACAAAATTCAACGCTGCGTTTAAGTGAGTGTAGATGGAAAATTTATTTTCCTCTACCGAGCGTAGCAGCGAAACACCACCCTTGCGGTGGGGTAAATTGCAAAATCCAAAATTATTGCTGACGCACAAAAAAATAGAACTATAAGAGTATCGCGGCTTATGAAAAGAGCAAATATCCACAAACTCAGGGAGCTGCAACTCGATTCAAAGTTGCTCAAAATGAAAATTATTTATACTTTTGGTAGTGAAACCGAAAAACAATGTAATCCAATGAGAAACCTTTATGTAATTTTGACTATCCTGATGCTTTTTTCATCGTTTGCAGTATCGGCACAAGAAAAGATTCAACCTTACCTCACAACCGACCTTACAAACATCTATATTTGGCGAGGCCAGCGTTTGGCAGGGGTGAGTATTCAGCCTGTGGCTGGCTTCAAGTGGAGGGGGCTTAACCTCTTTGCATGGGGTAATGCGCAACTTACGCCTCCTGCGAATGAATACCCTGAGAAGTATGAGATTGACATTGTGCTTAAGTACCAGATAACCAGAAATTTCAATATTGGTCTAAAGGATGTTTATGCCAATAGTCGTGGTGATGGCTTCTTCTCTTTTGGGCCTATCGGTCACGCTTCACATGGAGTGGAGGTTGTGGTTGCCTATGAATGTAAATATCTCTCTGCCGAGTGGACAACCACCATACTCGGTCACGATGGACTCAACCTCAAGGGAGAGCGCTCTTTTAGCTCCTACTTTCTGGCGAGTGTTCCGTTCCGTATCTCGCACGTCAATTTCGCAGCTATCGTGGGGGTTGTGCCCTACTATACATCGCGTTACGACGATAATTCATCGGGCTTTCATGTCAATATGCTCTCGATAAAAGCGGGCTACGACATCCCCTTCTCAGAGCGTTTTCAACTGCCTGTCTATACACAGTTTATGGTGAATCCCAGCTCCGAGCAGGCGTATTTCCAGGTGGGGTGTAAATTCAAATTGTTCTAATTAAAGAAATAATATTTATTTTAGACTTATAAAGAGCGTCATTCCGAGCATTTGTTTTGAGATTACCACGTCGCTTGCAGCTCCTCGCAATGACACATCAAAACAATTGCGTGGAAATCTTTGCCATATAATCCTCAAGCCCAAAAGAATATTACTCACAAGAAAAATATCAGCCACACTATTGATTTTTTCAGTTTTGTTTTGTAATTTTGAATGATGTTTGCTGTGAAAGAATTCACACAATACAATCAAAAAAACAAAACCATCCTAAAATGAAAACTTCAACAGCCCCCACTGTGGCATCCGCCTCACGAAAGATTGAGGCTCGTTTTATTCGCAAGATTGAGCAGTTTCGTAACGACGAAATACGACTTGTGATGCGCGATCGTGTGCCCAGCCACGAGGTGGCTTGTGTGAATTGGGTGGAGTACCCCTACGCTCCAAAGGTGACATTCCGTATCGCCCACTCCGACGATGCCTTGGTGGTTATGTTCGAGGTTGAGGAGGAGCATCTGCGTGCGGTGGCAATGAGCGCCGAGGCGAACGTATGGGAGGATAGCTGTGTGGAGTTCTTCGTGGAAAACCCTGTGGGTGAAGGTTACTTCAACTTCGAGGTGAACTGCATCGGCACAATGCTTGCCGCCAAGCGACTCTCACGCACCGAGGCTACACTCTTTAATGTCGAGCAGATGGCTGAGATACGTTGTTTTGGCTCGCTGCAAAAGGCTCCTATTGACTCGCGTGGCGCAGGGCAGAAGTGGTGGATGGTGGAGGTTATCCCATTCTCGCTGCTGGGGCTAAAGAGGGCGCCACAAAGTTTGCGGTGTAACTTCTACAAATGTGGCGATAAGTGCGACCGCCCACACTTCCTAAGTTGGAGCCCGATTGATAAACCTGAGCCAAACTTCCATTGTCCCGAATTTTTTGGCGAGGTAATTATAGCATAACACAGGGGAGAATTCAAAATTCAAAATATAATAATTACGTCATCCCCCGACTTGCATTGCAAGGCGATGGGAATCCTTCAGGAAAACCTAACAACACAATATGAACGAAAAACTTTTATCAATAGCCGAGCAGTTTGCCATTGAGGGTAAAGTTGCTGCAATCAACGCCCTGGGCGAGGGTTTTATTAACGATACCTATGTCGTTGAGACCGAGGGCGACGCACCCAATTACATCCTTCAGCGTAAGAACCACATCGTCTTTCCTGATGTGCCGGGCATGATGGATAATATACTTGCCGTTACCGAGCATATCAAGCGCAAGGTTGCCGACCCTATGCGTGAGACCCTCACTGTGGTGCCAGCCAAGGATGGCAAGCTATATGTGCAGGATGGTGAGAACTTCTGGGCGGTGTGTATCTTTATCCCCGACACCGCAACCTACGACCGTGCCGACAAGCCAGAGCTGGCATATCAGGGTGGCGTGGGCATAGGCCGTTTTCAGGCTCTGCTTGCGGACTTCGACAAGCCGCTGAACGAGACAATTAAGGGTTTTCATAATATCCGCTGGCGTTTCCAGCAGTGGGATGCTACCATTGCTGCCGACCCCGTGGGCAGAGTGAAAGATTTGCAGGAGGAGATTGCCTGGGTGGAGAGCCGCCGCAAGGAGATGCTCGACTTTTGGTCGCTGGTGGAGGATGGTACTATACCTACCCACGTCACACACAACGACACCAAAATCAGCAATATACTCTTCGACAAACCTACGGGTAAGGTACTCTGTGCCATCGACCTCGACACGGTGATGAGCTCCACCTCACTCAACGACTTTGGTGATGCCATTCGTTCCTATACCAATACTGGTGCCGAGGATGATAAGTGTTTAGAGAATGTGGAGATGAGTATTGATATGTTCCGTGCCTACGCCGAGGGTTATCTCTCGGAGCAACTCTCAACGATGAGCGAGAGCGAGCTTGAGTGGTTGGCATTTGCAGGTAGATACATCACCTTTGAGCAGGTGTTGCGCTTTCTGATGGATTACATCGACGGCGACAAATACTACAAGATTGCCTACCCCGACCATAACCTCGTTCGCACCCGCGCACAATACAAGCTCTTGCAGAGTATGGAGCGTCAATACCCCGAAATGCAGGCGGTAATCAGGGAAATTCAAAATTCATAATTAAGAATTCAAAATTATATTTAGTGGTTGTCCAACGTTTGTTGAGACAACCTCTTTTTTTGAAGTTGTATAACAAGAGGGATTTTTAGGCTTACGAAGGTCGAGAAACCGCAGTTTACTTGAGCGTAAATGAGGATTTCGAGACCGAGTATAACGCAGAAATCACCTTGTTAGACAGCTTCACTATTTTTATTAATATTTTTTATATCTTTGCAATAATATTCTATTGTGATTCGTTAGCGTTTAAGCGAACGCTTAATCAAATAGGTTAAAACAGAAACAATAAAAGACAAAAATATAATTATTATGAGTGAATTAATTAATATTAAGGAACTTAATGAGCGTATTGAACGCGAGAGTGTATTTGTTGATACCTTGCGTCAGGAGTTGGGTAAGGTTATCGTGGGTCAGAACCATTTGGTGGATACACTGCTTATCGGCTTGCTTTCAAATGGACATATTCTTTTGGAGGGTGTGCCAGGCTTGGCAAAGACGTTGGCTATCACTACATTAGCAAAGGCTGTTGATGCCAATTTTAGTCGTATTCAGTTTACTCCCGACCTCTTGCCTGCCGACCTTATTGGTACACTTATCTATTCGCAGAAGAGTGAGGATTTTGTAGTTCGCAAGGGTCCCGTTTTTGCAAACTTCGTATTGGCGGATGAGATTAACCGTTCACCCGCAAAGGTGCAGTCAGCCCTTCTGGAGGCTATGCAGGAGAAGCAGGTGACAATCGGCGACGAGACATATAAGCTGCCGGAGCCATTCCTCGTGCTGGCTACGCAGAACCCATTGGAGCAGGAGGGTACATATCCTCTACCCGAGGCACAGGTCGATCGTTTTATGCTCAAAGCGAAGATTTCATACCCAAAGAAACAGGAGGAACGCGAGATTGTACGCATGAACCTCTCGGGTGCGGGTATGCCAGCGGTGAATAAGGTTATCTCGCCAGAGGACATAGTGAAGGCACGCAAGGTTGTAGAGGATGTATATATGGATGAGAAGATTGAAAAGTATATCATCGACATCATCTTCGCTACTCGTGAACCTGCGGAGTACAACCTCGAGAAGTTGCAGTCGCTTATCGCATATGGAGGCTCACCTCGTGCCAGCATCTCGCTTGCCAAGGCAGCACGTGCCTACGCATTTATCCGTCGTCGTGGTTACGTCATCCCCGAGGATGTGCGTGCCGTATGTCACGATGTGTTGCGTCACCGTATCGGCTTAACTTACGAGGCCGAGGCGGAGAATATTACCACCGAGCAGATTATCACCGAGATACTTAACAACGTAATTGTACCATAACGTATGCAGCAGAGCGAGAACGATATCCTTCGCCGAGTCCGCAAGATAGAGATTAAGACCCGAGGTCTTTCGAACGAGATCTTCGCAGGAAAGTATCACACTGCTTTCCGCGGACGTGGTATGTCGTTTTCTGAGGTGCGCGAGTATCGCTTGGGTGATGATGTGCGTGATATTGATTGGAATGTAACGGCACGCTCGTCGAAGCCTCATATCAAAATTTATGAGGAGGAGCGAGAACTTACGATGATGCTTTTGGTCGATGTGAGTGGCTCGCGAGACTTCGGTACTGCCGAGCGCATGAAGCAGAATGTTATCACCGAGATAGCTGCGGTGTTGGCATTCTCGGCCGCACAGAATAACGATAAGGTGGGTTGTATATTCTTTTCCGATAGGGTGGAAAAGTTTATTCCACCTAAAAAGGGAAAGAGTCACATTCTGATGATTATTCGTGAACTCATCAGTTTCAAGCCCGAGTCCTCACGTACAGCCATCTCGGAGGCAGTGCGCTTTCTGACGAACGTGAACAAGAAGCGTTGTACGACATTTATCCTCTCCGACTTTATGAACTCACGACGCGATAAGGTGGCATTGGAAGATGCACTCAAGATTGCGGGGTCAAAGCACGACTTGGTGGGTATTCGTGTGTGGGATAAGCGCGAGGCGGAGTTGCCCGATGTGGGTATTATCGAGTTGGAGGATGCCGAGACGGGGCGTAAGGAGTGGGTTGATACTTCGTCACGACGTGTGCGAGAGTACTATGCTCAGAGTTGGCAGGAGCGTGACCAGGAGGTGCAGGAGCTACTCAAACGTAACCGTATAGACACAGCCATGATCTCAACCGAAGGTGACTATGTTGCCGAACTGATAAAACTCTTTAAGCAGAGATAATGAGAAATTCAAAATTCAAAATTCAAAATTACGACAAGCAAGTTGCCGTTTCCTCCTCGCGACTCAGCAAAGAGTGCAAGCACTCTCTGCTTTCGTTCCGCAGCGTCGGTTCAAAATTGGGGTTAAGGCTCAACGGGTTAGCAGCATATATGACTTGTTGTGTGGCTCTGGTTTTGACTTGTAATATAGCTTTTGCACAGGAGACAGGTGAAAGTTCGGGAGTGAAATCCTCGGAGCGAGTAATCCCAGCCAACGCACCCAAGATTAGCGGAACGGTGGAGCCTGACTCCATCGGTATAGGAGATAGATTTCTCTACTCTATCGAGGTGGAGAAAGATTTGATGCAGGAGGTTTATTTCCCCGATTTTAAGAACGAAGAAGAGGGGTATTACTCTCTCATTGAGGATCGACTCATAGATACTCTTTCGCGTGAGGGGCGCAAGCTGAAGTTGCGCAAGAGTTATCTTATGGCAGCTTTCCAGGAGGGTATTCACCGTATGTTGCCCGAGGTGATGTATCTTGATAAGAACATCGTTGACACCCTGCAAGGCGATGATACTTTGAAGTTGCTGGTTACAACATTTCAAATAGACTCTACGTCGCATAGTGTTTACGACATCAAGCCTCAGCGTACGATGAAATTCAAGTTTGGTGAAATTTCAGGGTACGTTACTTGGTCAATTGTAGCCATCATTGTTTTGGTGTTGGTATTTCTTGTGGTCAAGCGTATCTTGGCTCACTATGGCAAAAACTTTAGCGATATATTCAAGCCTGCGCCACCTCTGCCACCTCATGAGATTGCACTGCGTGATTTGCGTCAGCTTCATAGTGAGCGACTGTGGCAGGAGGGTAAGCATAAACTCTATTACTCGGGCTTGACCGACATTCTGCGTGCATACATCGCGGGTCAGTTTGGCGTTGGAGCATTGGAGATGACCTCCGATGAGATTATCGAGGCTATGCGCGATATAGACTTACCTCGTAAGCAGGCGATGGATTTGACCGAGATTTTACGTTCAGCCGACCTGGTGAAGTTTGCTAAGGCCATGCCCGAAGCTGATGAGAACGAGGGTGCATATAGCGCAGCGTGGGAGTTTGTAATCCAAACCATGCCACAGCCTGAGGAGGAGAGTGAGGATAAGGATGAAGACCAGAAAAAATAGAGTCTATGAGAAGTAAATTTTTACATATATTAATATTGGTTATCTTGCCCCTTATCTCGACCGTAACTATGGCGCAGAACATGCCCGAACGAGGTCTGGTGCGTAAGGGTAATCGCCTCTTCGATAAGGAGAGATATGCTCATAGCTCGGATGCTTATCAGCAGGCATTGCTTCATGATACAGCATCGTTTGAAGCTAGATATAATTTGGGCAATGCGTTGATTCGCAGGGCTATGGCCGATACAACAGCGTATAGTGATCCTAATTCGTCACAGGCCAAACTCAGTGAAGGTTTTATCACTCAGGCCGAAGGTCTGTTGCAAGCTGCTGCTGCCGATTCGTTGCGCACGGCCGACGAACGAGCCGATGCTTACTACAATCTGGGTAATTCACAGTTTGTGCAGCAGAAGTTGCAAGATGCTTTGAAGAGTTATCGTCAGAGTCTTATTCTGCGCCCCGATGATATGGAGGCGAAGTATAACTATGCTTTGACCAAGAAACTTCTTGAACAGCAAC
>JAGBTO010000009.1 GCA_017631285.1 Alistipes sp. | reverse complement strand
TATTGGTCGTGCAAGAGGCAAGAACGCAGGTTTCTCTGGCAACGATGAGCGCGAGAATACACTCAACCAGATGCTTACCGAGATGGACGGTTTCCAGACCAATGCAGGAGTTATTGTACTGGCTGCAACCAACCGTGCAGACATCCTAGACAAGGCTTTGATGCGCGCAGGTCGTTTTGACCGACAGATTGAGGTAGGTCTTCCTGATGTCAAGGAACGTGAAGAGATTTTTAACGTGCACTTGCGCAACATTAAGTTAGACAATAATATTGACCGCAAGTTTCTTGCAAAGCAAACACCTGGTTTTTCGGGTGCCGACATTGCCAACGTTTGCAATGAGGCTGCTCTTATTGCAGCTCGAAATAATAAGAAATCTGTCGAGCGAGATGACTTCATGGCTGCCATCGACCGCATAGTAGGTGGTTTGGAGAAGCGCAATAAAACGATGACCCAGGCCGAACGTCGCGCCACTGCCATACACGAGGCGGGACACGCTACGGTTATGTGGATGCTCAAGGAGTGCGATCCAGTGCTGAAAGTTACAGTTATTCCCCGTGGTAATAGTTTAGGTGCCACATGGTCTGTACCCGACGAGGAGCGTGTACATGTAACCGATGCTGTTCTGCAGGACAAATTGGCCGGATTGCTCGGCGGCCGCATAGCAGAAGAGGTCAATTATGGCACTCTCGGAGCGGGAGCATTAAGCGATTTGGAACGTGCTACCAAAATGACCTACGCAATGGTTGCGTACTATGGTATGAGCAAGAAAATTGGGCCTATAAGCTACTATGATGCAGCCGGTACGCGCGACACCTTCACAAAACCTTATAGCGAGCAGACTGCATTGGAAATTGACAATGAAGTACGTCGCATTCTTGAGGAGGCTTATAATCGTGCACGCAAAGTTATTGAGAGCAACAACGACAAGATTAACCAAATGGCCGATCTCCTACTGGAAAAGGAGACAATTTATGCTGAAGATATTGAGCCAATACTTGGCAAGCCAGCGCAAACTGCAAATAACGAGGGCGGTAACTCTCATCTTCAGCATGAAGGAGTAACCATTGCCAACTAACCACAAACCCAAGAGACGATCAGATAAAATGAAGAACTTTATAATACGAACCTTGAGCGGTATCGTGATGGTTGCAGCATTGATTTGTGCAACACTATTCTCGAAACTATCATTTGCTCTATTACTCCTTGCCATAACACTCGGTGGGGAGTGGGAGTTCTATCGTTTGGCAAAGAAAGCTGGCGCATCACCACAATGCGCAATTGGTCTGCTAGCGGGTAGTTTGATGATTGTGGCTACAGCCGCTGCATTGTACGAAGTATTGGCAATCACTGCATTTGTGATAGTGATTTTTATGATACTGATTCCTATGCCGCTGATTTTTGAACTTTATCGCAAAAGTTCAACCCCAATCGCAAATATAGGAATAACTTACGCAGGCGTAGTATATGTGGCTCTGCCGATGACTCTGCTAATGTTATTTCCAATTATATTGGGTAATGGTAACGGCTGGGAACCTTGGAGTGTGATACTCTACATATTCATTATCTGGGCTAACGATGTGTTTGCCTACTTGTTCGGTATCACTCTTGGTAAGCACCGACTCTTCGAACGTATCTCGCCCAAGAAATCATGGGAGGGATTCTTTGGTGGTCTTCTCGGCGCTATGGCAATGGGATTTGTGGCTGCAAAATTATTAGACGCAAACATTGCTATATGGATTGGATTGGCACTCATCGCAGCTATCACGGGAGTTTTCGGAGATCTTGTAGAGTCGCTACTCAAGCGTTCAGTTGGGGTTAAGGATTCAGGTAGTTTCATCCCTGGTCACGGAGGATGGCTTGACCGCTTCGATGCTCTCATTTTTTCAGTGCCATTCGCTTTTGTTTACCTTGTAATTGTAGAATTGATTTAATAAGAACCTAAAACTATAACAATATGAAGATTAATAAAGAAGGTTACAGAATTATCGCCATTTCAGGTTTGATTTGCTTAGTCGTGTGGTTGCTCACATACTATTTCCAAAGCCACCATGACGGCACAGGTATCCTAATTACAAGTGGAATTGTACTCTTTGCATTTTGGTTGTTCATCATAGCATTCTTCCGCGAACCTCGCCGTGTGAAGATTCATGACGAGGAGTTGATATTCTCACCTTGCGATGGACGTGTGGTAGTAACCGAGGTTGTCTATGAAGATGAATACTTAAAGCAGGAAATGATGCAGATATCGATATTCATGTCGGTAACAAACATTCACATGAATTGGCTACCTGTTGGCGGAGTAATTGAATATTTCAAATACCACCCTGGCCGATTCTTGATTGCATGGCATCCAAAATCTTCTACCGAAAATGAGCGTACCACCACCGTCGTTAAGATGGATAACGGCAAAAGTGTGCTATTTCGCCAAGTAGCAGGTCTTATTGCTCGACGCATTGTATCATATATCAAGGAAGGTGACAGGGTAAAACAGAATGACGTATTTGGATTTATCAAGTTCGGTTCAAGAATTGATGTATTGGTTCCAAAAGATTGCGAACTATTGGTAGAAATTGGCGACCCTGTCAAGGGTTCTCAGACTCCGCTGGTACGCCTTAAATAAATAACATAAAGATTGAGTGATGGCTTTCACACCTCAGAATATACTGCGTTTTTGCGTAGGCTTGGCTATTACAGCTGGAATACTTTTCTTAATTTGGTATTTCAGTTCGGTGGTTATATACATACTCGTGTCGGCTGTACTTGCCATTATGGGACGTCCATTAGTAAATTGGCTAAGCAAAAAACATATTGGCAAGCATGTATTGCCCCGCTGGGCTGCAGCGACCATCACATTAATTGCCATTGTTGCTCTGTTCTTGATATTCTTCTCGTTGTTCATTCCGCTTATCTTTAGTAAGATAAATGAGTTTACACAACTCGACTTTTCATCGGTACTTGCTTCAATCGAGGAACCTATATCTCATGCACAGCAATATCTTAGTCGCACATTTGCAATCCCTGAGACCCATTTTGCATTATCGGACACAATCATTGATTCATTCAAAAAAATTGTAAATTACAATACGCTTAATAATACGGTAACATCGATTATAAGTTTTACGTTATCAATGTTGATTTCGGTCTTCTCCATATCGTTTATCACCTTTTTCTTTCTTAAAGAAGATGGATTGTTTTACTCTATGGTTACGAATTTATTTCCTGAGCGTTTACAACAAAACGTGACACGAGCGTTGGACTCTATCACCCATCTATTGGCCCGCTATTTTACAGGAATTCTCACCGAAAGCGTTGTATTGATGGTTGTAATCTCGACTACGATGATTCTACTTGGCATGAAGACCGACAATGCTTTATTGATAGGTTTGATTATGGGCGTAATGAATGTTATACCATATGCAGGACCTCTGATGGGAGGCATCATATCGGCATGTATAGGCATTATTGCTCCTATTGAAGGCATGACAGCTATACACACATTCTTAACTATAGGTTTCACGCTCTTCTGCATCAAAGGATTTGACGACTTTGTTCTACAACCTACAATTTATTCAGAACGCGTAAAAGCTCACCCATTAGAAGTCTTCCTTGTGATTATCATTGCGGGTTATATGGCTGGCATTATAGGCATGCTGCTTGCCATACCTTCATATACAGTAATTAGAGTATTAGCCAAAGAGTTCTTCTCTGAGCTAACGCTTGTACAAAAGTTAACCCAGAATATTTAGGACACGAGGCAATGATTATAAAAGGAGTTGTTATTCATGGTGCACAATTAGGTCGTAAAATGGGTTTCCCAACAGCCAATATCGATGCACGAGATATTGACAATATTGAAAATGGAGTTTATTTCTCGCAAGTAGAGATGCAGGGTAAAACCTACAAGGCCATGTCGAATATAGGTCTGCGTCCTTCGGTAGATGGGAAAACTCGACTCCTGGAGACTCATATTTTCGATTTCGAAGGCGACCTATATGGCCAAACGATTATAGTTAAGCTAATAAAGAAAATACGCAACGAACAACGATTCACCACGCTTAACGAATTGCAACAACAACTAAAAACCGATGCAGCCATTTGTCGTCAGGAGGAATAGAAAGAGAATATAACAAATAAGCCCGAAGCATATGCTTCGGGCTTTTCTATTGCTATTGCATAAATGCATTACTTACGCTTTGCCTGCTGACGAGCCATCTCTTCCTGTTGGCGCATCAACTCTTCGTAGCGAAGTTGGAACTTTGACTTCTTCTTATTCTTCTGCTTAGCCTTATTCTGATCCATGATACGACGAATCTTATCATCATCCACAAAGCGACGCATTCCTGTCATAAGAATCATCGTAATAACCTGAGATAGCAAATAATAGTAGCACAAGCCCGAAGCATAATCATTAAACCAGAAAAGCATCATGGCTGGCATCATATACACCATCATAAACTTCATTCCAGCCATCTGACCCGATGCTGCCGAATTCTGCTGGTAGTTGATGTATGAGAAACCAATCATAGTAATACACATCAACAAACAAAACAGGCTCACGTGGTCACCATAGAACGGTATTGTGAATGGAAGATCTAAAATACTATCATATGACGAAAGATCATCAGCCCATAGGAACGACTTGCCTCGCAACTCAATACTAACAGGGAAGAATCGGAACAAAGCCCATAATAATGGGAGCTGAATAAGCATTGGCAAGCAACCTCCCATAGGACTAATACCTGCCTTCTTGTAAATATTCATCATCTCCTGCTGCTTCTTCATTGCGTCCTCCTGGCGAGGATACTTAGCATTCAACGCATCCATCTCTGGCTTGATGACACGCATCTTGGCTGTTGATAGATAACTCTTGTATGTAAGAGGGAATATCAACGCCTTAACCAAAATCGTCAAGATTAGGATAATGATACCAAAGCTAGCGATATACTTGCTCAAGAAATCAAAAACAGGAATTACAATCCAGCGGTTAAACCAACCTACAAGCCATCCACCCAGAGGGATAAGACGCTCCATAGCAATACTCTCGCCATTAGCATCAACAATATCCTGCAAGATAGGATACTTATTAGGACCGCAATAGATTGAGAAATTATAACCCTCTATCTGAGGAGTATAGTTAACACCCATGCGCGATGTATAGTGCTTCAGGAAACCTGAGCCCTTCTCCTCGGTTGTGAAGCCCATATCAGCATAAGCGAAGTTGTTATGCGCGATGAACACCTGCGAGAAGAACTGCTGACGGAATGCCACCCAATTTACTTCACTCTGCAATTGCTTAGATTTACTATCCTCACTCATACCCAAATCCTCGACATCATCCTCATCAGGTAGGCGATATGAAAGTGTGGTATACATATTCTCAGTCTTATAACTACGCTCATTCTGATAGGTCACATTGCTCCACATCAGACCTAAAGTAGATTGCTGAGCCATGATAGGCGAAAGGTTCTCAAACTTAACGTTGAAATCAATCAAGTAATCACGTGAAGGATTCTTCTCATCATAGAGAATATACTCATATATCACATAAGCTCCATCACTAACCTCAAGACGCATATCCAATACCTGGCGACCATCTTCTTTGCGCACGCCCTCACTCGAGAATACATACTCCGATGTATTGACCTTGACGTTATGCAACCCATTCTTAACGTAGAACTCCATGTCAAACATCGCCGTTGCAGGATCAAAAAGTGAGATTAACTCATTACGCTCATCTTTAGGTGCATATTTGGTGTAATCAGCAAGTACAGCCTTAGTCATTATACCACCTCGAGTCGAGAAGTTTACACTCAGAATATCATTCGACATAGTGAACTGCTGCGCCTCAGCCGACTTTGCCTCAACGAGTTTTGATCCAAATGTAGCAACCTCACGCTCTATCGCCAACTGTGCTGCAACCTGCTTCAAGCTATCAGATAGCTCCTCCACAATGGGCTGAGAAGCTTGCTCCGACTCGGCAAGTGCCTGCTCCTGAGCTTGCACCTGCTCCATGTATTGTTGATACTCTGTTTGTTGTTTGGAGTTGAAAATCATGTAGCCGATGAAAATGGCAGACATGAGCACAACTCCTATAATCGTTTTCTTATCCATTTCTTATTTATAAAGGTTATTATTTTGCAGCCTTCTCCTCGGCTACCTTACTCTTCTGATACTCCAATGCAGCTGAAACAAATGCCACAAACAAAGGTGCTGGTGTAGCTACTGTACTATGATACTCAGGATTGAACAATACGCCCACAAACCATGGATGATTCTTCAACTCTACAGCCTCAACCAAACCTGTTTCAGGGTTAGTACCTACAGCAACCATACCTGCTTTCTCAAACTGCTCAAGATACTTGCTATTGAACTCAAAGCGATGACGATGACGCTCCACAATTGATTCCTTACCATATGCAACAGCACTCTTCGAGCCACTCTTAAGTGTACAAGCAAAGCCACCCAAACGCATTGTGCCATCCTTTGCCATCACCTTCTTTTGCTCCTCCATTATATCGATAACAGGATTCTTTGTTTGCGGATCCATCTCACGAGAGTGAGCATCTTTAATACCCAAAACATTGCGAGCAAACTCAACAACTGCACTCTCCATACCAAGACATATTCCAAAGAAAGGAACATTATTCTCACGTGCATAACGCACAGCTTCTAACTTACCCTCAAAACCTCGAGCGCCAGAACCTGGAGCGACAAATACACCTGACATACCGCCCAACTTCTCGGCTACGTTCTCGCTTGTGATGCTCTCGGCTGCAACATAATGAACCTTAACCTTGCAGTGATTGGCTGCACCAGCGTGAATAAACGACTCGTTGATTGACTTATAGGCATCTGGCAACTCGGTATATTTTCCGACCAAAGCAACCTCCACACGCTTCTTAGGGTTCTTAACCTTCTCGACAAACTCACGCCATGCTGTCAAATCAGGCTCTCCATCGTCAGAAATGCCCAACTTACGGAGGATAACATCATCCAAGCGTTGCTCACGCATACTCAATGGCACCTCATAGATGGTTGGCTTATCAACCGACTCAACAACAGCATCCTGAGTTACGTTACAGAACAAGGCTACTTTACGACGTACCTCCTCAGGCAAACTATGCTCGGCACGCAATACCAACACATCAGGCTGAATACCCTCAGACTGGAGTTCCTTCACCGAATGCTGAGTAGGTTTTGTTTTAAGCTCACTAGCTACGGCCATGTATGGCACCCATGCCAAATGAATCAATACAGAGTTCTGATAACCCAACTCGTTGCGCAACTGTCGTACAGACTCGATATATGGCAAAGACTCAATGTCACCTACAGTACCACCAATCTCCGAGATAATCACATCATACTTCTTTGTTGCCCCGAGCAACTGAATACGGCGCTTAATCTCATCAGTGATGTGAGGAATGACCTGTACGGTCTTACCCATATACTCGCCGCGACGCTCTTTCTCCAAGATACTCTGATAAATCTTACCTGTTGTGACAGTATTATTTGTAGTAGTAGTGATTGATGTGAATCGCTCGTAGTGACCCAAATCCAAATCACACTCCGTACCATCCTCAGTAACATAGCTCTCACCATGCTCATAAGGGTTCAACTTGCCTGGATCGGCGTTGATATAAGGGTCGAACTTCTGTACTGTAACAGAATAACCTCGCGCCTGCAATAGGCGTGCTACCGATGCTGAAATTACACCCTTACCCAATGATGATGCCACACCTCCTGTAACGAAGATATACTTTGGCTTACTTAACTTCATAACTTTATCAATATTAATTATATACTTACTTTACTCTATCACTTTCCTATTTCACCGCAACGGTCGGGCTCGCGGCATCGGACCGCGAGTCCGACCTTATGCGTACTCGTCTATTAAGTTTACTACTCTTTTTCTACTCCTGCTTCCGCTTTGTAGCTATCTATCAGCTGCACCTTCTCGATGGTAAGTTGCAACTCCTGTTTTGCCTTTGCAATCTTATCACGTATATCGGCAATCATCGTATCAGCATTCTTCGACTTTGAGAAGAAACCTATATTATTCTCCAACAGAGCTATATCTTGCTCCAACTGACGAACCTTGTTATACAATCGCTCACGCTCAGAACGCACACGTCTATCTGAAGATGATTTCATATTCTGCAAACGTTCTTTGAAACGATTCATCGAACGATCGCGCTCCGAACCACGTAGCACCCCGAACATAGCATCCACTGCCTCCTTATACTTCTTCTGAATAGCATCCTTCTGCTTGATGGGGACATATCCTATTTCGCTCCAACGTCGTTGGAAATCCTTAATCATATCGTAGCCTCCAGCCTTAATATCGGCGGCATGCATCTGGTCGATAAGCTCCAATTTCTTTTGCAAGTTTGCCTCGTGCTCATTTTCAATACTTGCGAAATGATTAGCCTTGCGCTCAAAGAACTTATCACATGCTGCACGGAAGCGCTTCCACACCTGATCTGAGTAACGACGCGACACTGTACCCACCTGCTTCCACTTTGCCTGCAACGCTATCAGCTCGTCAGTAGCATGCTTCCAATCTTCACTATCCTGCAATGCTTCAGCTGCTTCGCATATCTCCTGCTTGAGTTGCAAGTTATGCTCCATTTCATTCTTTACACCCTCATAGAATTTACGTTTAGCCTCGAAAAAGTTATCACACGATGTACGGAAGCGTTCATAAATACGTGTATTATCTTTCTTTGGAGCAAATCCTATGGTACGCCACATCTTCTGAATCTCAATCAAGCGCTCACTGGCCTTATTCCACTCCTTGCGTGATGTGTATGGGTGTTCAACCAAAGCCTCAGTCTTAGCGCATAACTCGCTCTTAAGTTCCAAGTTTTTCATCTGCTCCTGCTTAAGGGCATCGAAATATTCCTGATGTTGCTTATTTATACGACTTGATGCAGCCTTAAAACGCTCCCACAAAGACTCTTTATACTCATTTGCTACGGGGCCCGTCTCACGCCACTCATCGTGCAACTTCTGCAACTTATGAAATGCCTCTACGATGGAAGGTTCGGTAATCAAAGCCTCAGCCTGTTCACAAAGCAGTAGTTTCTGCTCATAGTTTTTCTTAAGATCAAGATCTCGCAGTTCCTTATTTATCTTAATGAAATTATAAAAATTCTCAACATGCAAATTATAGGTTTCCCACAAATCCTTAACCTTCTGCTGTGGAACCAACCCAATCTCCTTCCAACGATGTTGCAACTCGCGGAACTTCGCAAATGTATTATTCAGTGTCTCATCAGAGGTTACAAGTTCCTTGAGTTCCTCAATAATTGCAAGCTTGGCCTCAAGATTCACCTCCTTGATACTATCCAAATTGGCAATATATTCATCGCGACGTGTACGATACTCCTTAAACAACGCCTTTAGGCGAACCTCAGCAGCATCAACTTGAGCTACGAACTCTTCGCCTTCAGCAGCTGTAGTCTCAAACGCTTTGCGAGCAGCATCGGTCTCTGCTCTATGAAGTTTGTAGAATGCAATCTTTATCGCTTCTACGTTCTTACGCAAAGTTTGCACAGGCTCAGTCTCCAACAAAGAGGCAAACATATCCACAAGTTCATTCTTGCTTTTACCGCTTAAATCGTTGGTATCAACCTCCTCGGCCGACAGCTCTTCAGCCGTCTCCTCTCCAATGGCAAGACCCGCCTTTTCTGCATCCAGCACAGCATCCTCCTCAGAAAAATCAGCACGATTCTCCTCGAAATTTTCCTGCTCGTCAATATTGCCATTGGCAACATCATCAGCCTCAATAGAAGTTACATTTTGCGCATTATCGGCATCACCGATAGGCTCTACAAGAGCCGCCTTTAAAGAATTCTCAGTAGTCATCACATTAAGTAGTTTTGATATGTTACACCATTTTTATAACATACAGATGTGCAAATATAAGAAAATTATCGCTTCGTTATTCTTTTTTTTACCGAGTTTTTTCATTACATTTGTAAAAAAATTAGGCTATGGGATACAGAATACTACTTATAGACGACGAAGCCGACATTTTGGAATTCGTAAAGTACAATCTATCGCGTGACGGCTACGAGGTATACACCGCATCAAATGGAGCAGAGGGTTTGCAGGTTGCATTAAAGGTTAAGCCTCATTTAATTCTGCTCGACATGATGATGCCGGTACTTGACGGCATAGAGACATGCAAGGCTATTCGACGTTCACCTGTCTTAAAAAATGTCATGGTGGTATATTTATCTGCGGTAGGGACCGAGGAAACTCAATTACAAGGTTACGACGCAGGAGCTGACGATTATATAAACAAACCTATCAAGATGAATATCTTGCGTAGTCGCGTACAAGCCATCCTAAAACGCATTCCGTCAGCAGATGAACCTGTTAATGACAAATTAGAGATCGACATCGAACACTATCTTGTAAAAAAGGGCGACGAGACTATCATACTTCCTCGCAAAGAGTTTTCTTTGCTTCAGTTGCTACATTCTGAACCCGGAAAGTTATTCACCCGTGAAGAGATTTACGCCAAGGTTTGGGGTAGCAATGTGATTGTTGGCGATAGAACCATAGATGTCCACATTCGCAAATTGCGCCAAAAAATTGGAGAGGAGCATATTGTTACTGTCAAGGGTGTTGGATATAAATACGAATAACCTGGGTATGAAAAGATTTATCATCACCATACTATGTTCTATAGTCGGGATAGTTACGCATGCCCAACAGTTTAATGTTTATTTCCAAAATGCAACACTTCGCATTGACTATGTTTTTGTGGGCAACGCCTCGCAACAAATAATTGCCATTGACGAATTTGCCCACTTCCCCGGATGGGCCGGAAGGCGCATAAATCTCGACAAAACGCCCGTCAGGGGAAATGGAGAGGTGAAAATAATAGATCCCAGCAACAACACTATCCTCTACCGAAACTCCTTTTCAAGCCTTTTTCAAGAGTGGCTTACAACAGATGAAGCCCACACTACGACCCGCAGTTTTGAATTCACACAACTTGTTCCATTTCCCAAACAAGAGGTCATCATTGAAACTACCCTACTCGGCAACAACGGCCAGCAACAAGCCATACTGCGCCATAAATTATCGCCCGACGACAAACTAATACGTCATCTTGATAATAGAGATGCAGTACCTCACGAATACTTATTAAAAAGCGGCTCATCAGAAGAGTGTATCGACATTGTCATCATGGCTGAAGGATACACCCAAGAAGAGATGAATATCTTTATGCAAGATGCTCGCACCGCTTGCGACGAGATAATGCGATATGAGCCCTTTGCTTCACATCGCGATAAATTTAATGTCATAGCAGTAAAATGCCCATCTATACAAAGCGACGTGAGCGTTCCTCAAGATGGAACATGGAAGCAGACTGCCATTAATTCAAATTTCATGACATTCTATTCACCTCGTTATCTCACCAGCAACAGCGTACATTTAATCCATGACAATTTAATTGGTGTCCCATACGAACATTTAATAATTCTCGCCAACACAGACACTTACGGTGGTGGAGGAATATATAATTCATATACGCTCACAACAGCTCACAACCCTTATTTCAAATCTGTTGTGGTACATGAATTTGGGCATTCGTTCGGAGCATTAGCCGACGAATACTTTTACGAGCAACCCGACCATACCGAAAACTTTTATTCTTTGGATTACGAGCCATGGGAGCAAAACATAACTTCAATGGTGGACTTTAAATCAAAATGGGAAGACATGCTTCCTCCAAAAACCCAAATCCCAACCGAGCCTACACAAAAACGCGAAAAGAAATACTCGGTGGGCGTGTATGAAGGTGGAGGTTATATGACAAAGGGGATGTATCGTCCAGCGGTAATCTGCCGCATGCGAGACAATGTTGCAACACAATTCTGCCCCGTATGCCAAAGAGCTATTGAGAGGATTATCCTGTTTAACACCCAGGGTAAATAAGCTATTACTCATGAAATATAAAAAAAGCGAGACAAAATAACCATTTTTTGCCTCGCTTATTCGTTTGTTCACACTTTATTTACTATCTTTGGGTGTGTTTTATATCGTTTGACACGATTTTTGGCAACTCGTCTTCATTGAGACGGGGATTTGTTGTGCGAAATTTACACAACAACTCTGTAAAACAGAATATTACATTTAAAAATTAAAATAACAAAAACTATGATTGTACTCGTTCTTAACTGCGGTTCTTCATCAATCAAGTATCAGGTGATTGATATCGACCAGAACAACAACGCCTTATTAGCAAAGGGTCTTGTTGACCGCATCGGCTTACCAGAGGGTAGCCTTACACACAAGCCTGTGGGCAAGAACAACTTTGAGCTCAAGCAACCTATTCCCGACCACACAACAGGTATCAGCCTCGTGTTGGACGCTTTGACAAACCCAGAGCACGGTGTGATTGCTGACCTCAAGGAGGTGAAGGCGGTAGGTCATCGTGTGGCTCACGGTGGTGAGTTCTTCCAGGCAAGTGCATTGGTTGACGAGCAGGCAAAGGCAAATATCCGTTCTTTGTTCGAAATCGCACCACTTCACAACCCTGCAAACCTGGAGGGTATCCTCTCAATCGAGAAGGTATTGCCAGGCGTACCACAGGTGGCTGTATTCGACACATCATTCCATCAGACAATTCCTGCTATCAACTACCTCTACGCTCTGCCATTGGAGTACTACGACAAGTATCGCGTGCGTAAGTACGGTTTCCACGGTACAAGCCACAAGTATGTAGCAAAGGTGGGTGCCGAGATGGTTGGTCTGGATTTCGAGAACTCAAAGATTATCACTTGCCATATCGGTAACGGTGGCTCTGTAACGGCTGTTTTGAATGGCAAGTCGTTCGACACATCTATGGGTTTCTCTCCACTCGATGGCCTGGTAATGGGTACTCGTTGCGGCTCAATCGATGCAAGTGCTGCTACCTACATCGGCGAGAGAGAGGGCATGAGCTACGCTGAGCTCAACTCTATGATGAACAAGAAGTCAGGCGTTTTGGGCTTGACAGGACTTTCAAGCGATATGCGTGATATTGACGATGCTTACGATTCAGGCAACGAGAAGGCTATCGTGGCTCGCGATATGTACTACAACCGTGTTAAGAAATTCGTAGGCGAGTATGCTGCCGAGATGGGTGGTGTTGATTTGGTTATCTTCACTGGCGGTGTAGGCGAGAACTCTGCCGACTTGCGTCGTTACGTTTGCCAGAATATGGAGTGGATGGGTATCTCTATCGACGAGAGCATCAATGTAAAGACTCGCGGTACAAACACTCTGCTCTCTACTCCAGAGTCTAAAGTTAAGGTTGCCGTTATTGCAACAAACGAGGAGTTGGTAATCGCTACTGATACTTACGAACTTACAAAGAATTTGTAAACCAATAAACAATATAAAACAAGATGATTACACGTTTGGATGAAATCGTTGCCGCTGCCGTTGCGCGTGGCAAGAAACGCTTGGCTGTAGCTTATGGTCAGGACAGCCACACTATCGAGGCTGTATATAATGCATGGAAAGAAGGTTTTGTTGAGGCTACACTCTTCGGTGACAAGGCTACTATCGAGGCTACATGCGCCGAGCTTAACATCGACCCAAATATCTTCAACATCGTAAACGAAGCTAACGACGTTACTTGTGTTACATTGGCTGTGCAGGCTGTAGTAAACGGTCAGGCAGACGTATTGATGAAGGGTTTGGTATCAACCGACAAATATATGCGTGGCATCCTCAACAAGGAAGCAGGCTTATTCCCTCCAAAGGGTGTATTGAGCCACGTTGCCGTTATCGAGTTGCCAGGTCGCGACAAGCTCATCTCAATCTCTGATGTTGCCGTTATCCCTGCACCAGACTTCAAGCAGAAGCAGAAACTCATCGGCTACTTGGCACAGACTGCAAAAATTCTCGGCGTTGATGTTCCTAAGGTTGCTTGTATCACAGCTTCTGAGCAGGTTTTGCCATCTGTACCATCTTCAACCGAAGGTGCTATTTTGGCTAAGATGGGTGATCGCGGTCAGTTGGGCAAGGTTATCGTTGATGGTCCATTATCATTAGACGTTGCGCTCTACAAAGAAGTTGCCGAGCACAAGAAGGTTACAGGTTCAAGCGTAGCTGGTGACCCCGATTGCTTATTATTCCCTAACATCGAGTCTGCAAATGTATTCTTCAAGGCTGCAACCCACATCGGTGGTGCCGAATTGGCAGCTATGGTTATGGGTACTAAAGTTCCATGCGTCTTGACATCACGTGGTGACTCAGCCTTGACTAAGAAGTACTCTATAGCATTAGCTTGTTTGGCTGCAAGATAATTTAAAACGAAGGCCTTATGGGGATAAACTTAACTCTAATCACCAAAGACCCTCTACAAAATTCCGAGGCATTGGTATTCGATATTACAGGAGATAGCCAACACATAATATTGGCCATAAATCCTGGCTCTACATCCACTAAGATAGCCGTCTTCAGCGGTAAGGATGTTGTTTTGGAGCAAACGTTACGCCACTCAATTGAAGAGATTGCTAGCTTTGGCTCTGTCATCGAACAATATAAGTGGCGCAAGCAACTAATATTAGATACTCTTGCCCAGCACAAAATAGATGTAAACACCCTCTCGGCCGTTATTGGCCGAGGGGGATTGTTGCATCCCATCGAGAGCGGCGTGTATGAAGTTAATCAAATAATGATTGACGAACTTACGCACACCAAATCTCAACATGCCTCAAATCTCGGAGCTATCATCGCCAACGAGATAGCAGCAGAGTGTCAAGTTAAGGCCTACATTGCCGACCCCGTGGTCGTAGATGAACTGGAAGAGGTAAACCGTCTGACAGGTGTAAAGTCTATCCGTCGTCGCTCAATTTTCCATGCCCTAAACCAAAAGGCTATGGCTCGTCGTTATGCTGACGACATAGGCCGACCATACGAAGAGCTCAATCTTGTGGTGGCACATCTTGGTGGTGGCATATCAGTTGCGGCACATTGCCAAGGACGTGTTATTGATTGCAACAATGCTCTAGACGGCGATGGACCTATAGCACCCGAACGCGCTGGCACCATACCTGCAGGAGATCTTATTGACCTTTGCTACTCAGGTAAATACACCCATAAAGAGGCTCGTTCACTTATTGTCGGTGGAGGTGGGCTTGTATCCTTATGCAACTCAAATTCGGTCATCGACATTCAGCAGCGAGCAACGCAAGGTGATACCGAGGCGGCTCTAGCATTAGATGCGATGTGCTATGGCGTAGCAAAACATATCGGTCAAATGGCAGTTGCATTGAACGGAGAAGTTGATGCCATCATCCTCACTGGAGGTATAGCTCACAGTCCTTATGTCACCAATACCATAAGTAAAAAGTGTCGCTTCATTGCCCCCATAGAGATATATGCCGGAGAGAACGAATTGCAGGCGTTAGCAATGAACGCACTACTTGTACTACAAGGCTCATTGGAAGCTAAAACATACGAATAACAATGAAGAAAATTCTTATTCTCAACGGTCCTAACCTCAATCTACAAGGTAAGCGCGATACCAATATATACGGCACAACAACCTTTGAAGAGTATATCGAAGAGCTTTCTATACGCTATGCCAATAAAGTGGAAATTGCTTATATGCAATCAAATATCGAAGGTGAACTTATCAACGCCATACACCAGAGCGTAGGCAAATACGACGGCATTGTCTTCAATGCTGGAGGATATACTCACACTTCGGTGGCATTGCGTGATGCCATCTCGGCAGTTGCAACCCCCGTTATAGAGGTACACATCTCGTCAATACTCGCACGCGAGGAGTTCCGTCACATCTCTATGCTTGCACCTGTTGCCAAAGGTTCAATCATGGGATTTGGGCTTGACTCTTATCGTTTAGGCATAGAGGCTCTCTTAGATTAATCATAATTTACGAATGACCGACCAAGGGCAACTAAGCAAGCAAGTAGCATCTGGCGTAGCGTGGAATATTCTCGAAAAGATTGGCTCCACACTACTGCAAATCGTTGTGAGTATAGTTGTCGTTAATCGTATTATGCCTGATGATTTAGGTGTAATAGCCGTACTAACAGTCTTTTGCGCGCTATCTCAGGTAGTTATAGACAGTGGATTTTCGCAGACACTTATTCGCAAGACCAAGCCTACAACTTCGGATTTCAATACTGTCTTTATTTTTGACATCGTAACATCGCTCGGGTTATACCTCCTGCTTGTTACCACAGCACCACTTCTTGCCAATTACTATAATTGGGATTTACTGTACAAAGTTGCCCCTATACTGTATCTGGTTCTCCCACTTAATGGTTTGTGTGTAATTCAAAATTCCATAATGGTCAAGGAGTTTAAATTCGCTACATTATCAACCATAATATTCTTATCGTCACTCATAAGTGGAGTCATTGCCATTGCTATGGCTTTTTCAGGTTTCGGCATCTGGAGTTTAGTTGGACAACGCGTAAGCATGATGGCTGTAAAAGCCATATTACTATGGATAAAAAGTCCTTGGCGACCAAGTCGCGACATAGATAACAACTCGTTCAAAGAGATGGCCCCATACAGCCTAAGACTTATTATTACCGACTTTATAACAGCACTATATAATAATGTAGCACAACTTTTTATCGGAAAAATATATTCAGCCGACCAGCTTGGGTATTTCAATCAAGCTCAAAAACTCAAAGATATGCCTGTGAATGCGACCATGCTATCAATACAGAACGTCACATTCTCGGCACTTTCAAAAATTAGCGACAACGACACTAAATTCGCAGAAGGATACCGACGCATTATAATGCTCACATCATTCATCATGTTCCCCATAATGGCTGGATTAATATCCACAGCAGAGGATATATATATGCTGGTATTAAAACCTCAGTGGCATCCCTCAATACCATACTTCAGGATATTGTGTCTGATAGGCATATGTTACCCTATCGCAGCTGTAGCCTATAATGTACTGAAGGCTCGTAGCGACGGAGGAATCATTTTGCGTCTGGAGATTATAAAGAAGATGTTGATGACTATCATCTTACTAATAACGATTCCTATAAATGTTAAGGCTATCGCCTGGGGAATGGTCATTGCATCTGCCTGCGAAATGGCTCTAAATATTGCGGCATCATTGCGTTACACGACTCTATCTGTATCAAAATTACTTCGTACTCTTGCCCCTATTGTAGCCCTAACCTTAATAATGATTATTTCGACCGAATTTATTGGATATCTTTCTGCTAATTATGCAGTAGCTCTACGCCTATTGCTCAAGATTGCTACAGGTGTAGCAACTTACATTTTAGGAGGCTACATCTTACGCATGGAGGCATTTAAAGAAGCTATCGTTATAACTCGCCAATTAATAGAAAAAGTGGCAGGAAGAAGTTAGAAGTGCGAAAAGCCTCTCCACTCGATGTCGATTTCATTCCCATCTTTAAGCCAATTAATACGAGGCTCCTCAGAAGCGACAATCCTACCTATTTTATATATAGGAGCATGAAATGTTTGTTCAAATTCTCGAGCTAATACTTCAAACGCCGAGTGTTCCACCGTAAATAATAATTTATAATCCTCGCCACCACATACAGCTACCTCGACATCTCCTTCAACTGCAGGAATAGAATCAATTTCTATTTCGGCACCGCACTTCGACAATTTCAAAATATGGCATAAATCCGATGCCAAACCATCTGACAGATCCATCATGGCATGCACCTCAGATCTTCCACCAAACCACTCTCCCTCGGCAATCTGTGCCATAGGATTGCGATGCAGAGCTGCATACTCCGAATTTATTTTACCCGACAAAATATCCTTTAAACCCAAAGCCGAGCCTCCAAGTTGCGCCGCAACACAAATAAAATCACCGACCTTGGCTGCTGAACGACGCTTTACCTGCTCAGCCCTACCACGTCCAATAGCAACAACATTAATTGATACTACACTCTTTGACGAGGTGGTATCACCACCCACCAGTGCAACACCATATTCTGCCGCCAGAGAGTGAAAACCATCCACAAACTCCTTTGCCCACTCATCAGTAAGCTCCACAGGAAGAGCCAAAGAGAGCAACGCAGCCACAGGCTTTACACCCATAGCTGCCACATCGCTCAGATTAACGGCCAATGACTTTCGACCCAACTCACGAGCCGACGTGGCACTGCGCAGAAAATGCACATCCTCCTGAAGCATATCGGTAGTCATCACCAGCACCTCGCCACCACCTATGGGCAACACCGTGCAGTCATCACCAATAGCCTCCCACTCCTGACGATCCACATCGCCAAAGAGCTTTGCCACATACTCTATGAGTCCAAACTCGGTCATCACCTATCGCATCAACTCCTCCTCAGCCGCCACAGCAGGGGCGAAGTCTATTCTGTTTCTCTCAAACTTTTGACGTATATTTTCCAGGCAGAGGTTGCCGATACTACCCTCATGGGTGTGGTTCAACTCACGGCCATCGTGCTCATAGGTACCATTCTGCACACGCATACCTACCTCACGATAGGCATCGCGGAAAGGAACACCCTTCGCCACAGCATCATTCACGTCCTCAACGGTGAAGAGATACTTATAAATATCGTTTGCCAGAATATCGCGGTTTATCCACATTTGCTCAATACCAGCCTTTGCCATACGCACCACATCGGTAATCTCCTTGAATGCAGGAACATAAATCTCCTTCGTAAGCTGCATATCACGGAAGTAACCCGATGGAAGGTTTGTTGTTACCAACGTCACCTCCATTGGTAAAGCCTGCATACGGTTACACTTTGCACGAGTAAGTTCAAAAATGTCGGGATTCTTCTTGTGAGGCATAATGCTCGAGCCTGTTGTAAAGGCATCGGGGAGCTTTACGAAGCCGAAATTCGCGCATGAATATAGGCACACATCCTGCGCCAAACGACCTACCGTAGCAGCAATGGCTGCAATAGCAGTAAGCACAACTCGTTCTGTCTTGCCGCGTTGCATCTGGGCATACATTGAATTATAAGCCAAGTCCTCGAAGCCAAGCAAGTGGGTTGTCATCGTACGGTTTAAAGGTACCGATGAACCATAGCCTGCACCCGAGCCAAGAGGATTGGTATTCACCAACTTATAGGCTGCCTGCAACATTAGCATATCATCTGCCAATGCCTCGGCATAGGCACTCAGCCACATACCAAACGACGAAGGCATAGCCACCTGCTGGTGGGTATAACCAGGCATCAGCACATCCTTCCACTCTTCCGCCTTCTGCATTAAGGTTGAGAACAACTCCTCAACGCTCTTCTGCAAAGCGATGATAGCCGAACGCGAAAAAAGCTTGATATCAACCATCACCTGATCGTTGCGTGAGCGACCTGTGTGAATACGTTTACCCGCATCACCGCACATCTCGGTGAGCATAAACTCCACCTGCGAGTGAACATCCTCAACACCATCCTCAATAACGAAATTTCCCGCCTGCACCTGCTCATATATCTTCTTTAAGCCTTGCTCCAGAGCCATACAATCCTCATTCGAAAGCAAACCAATAGAGTTGAGCATCTTCATATGAGCCATATTGCCCAACACATCAGCCTCGGCCAGAAACAAATCCAGCTCACGGTCACGACCTACGGTAAACTCCTCTACAAACTTATCGGTAGAGTAACCCTTATCCCAAAGTTTCATATATTACTATTTTTCGATTTTCAATCCATCCAGCAGAGCATAATACAACTCCACAGCCTCCTCTATCTCGCTCAGGAGGATATATTCATCGGCAGTATGCGAGCGAGAGCTATCTCCTGCACCCAACTTGAGTGTTGTGAATGGCATCACCGCCTGATTTGACATCGTTGGCGACCCAAAAGGCTTCCTGCCCATAGCCACAAGGCGTTCCACGGCAGGATGCGACAAAGCTATAGCCGAAGAGTTAAGATGTGTCGAACGAGGCACAACATCGCACTCTACATTTTGGCGTATTTCTGCCAAAAGTTCCTCATTCTGATAACACTCATTCACTCTCACATCAACCATAAATCTACATTCGGCAGGTACTACATTATGCTGTGTCCCTGCTTGCACACCCGTAACTGACATCTTCACCTCACCAAGCAAATCCGACACACGCTCAAAATGGTGTGTACGAAACCACTCAATATCCTTCAACGCCTTGTATATTGCATTCACACCCTCCTCACGAGCCGCGTGACCAGCCACACCATAGGATGTGCAGTCCAACACCATCAATCCTTTCTCGGCAACAGCTGGCTGTAACGATGTAGGTTCACCTACAATGGCAAAATCTATCTTACCCAGCTCGGGCAATACAGCTCTAACGCCATTTACACCCGTAACCTCCTCCTCGGCCGATGCCAGGAAGATGAGGTTATAGGGTTGCTCACTCTTTGACAAATTATTGAATGTCGCCAATAGAGCCACAAGGCTTCCGCCCGTATCGTTACTACCCAAACCATACAGTCTGCCATCCTCAACGTGTGGCGTAAAGGGGTCTCGTGTCCACTGGGCATTTGGCTTCACCGTATCAAGATGCGCATCAAGCAGAATCGTAGGCTTTTGGGCATCATACTCCGCCGCTATCGCCCACACATTGTTCATCTTACGCTGCGGAGCAAAACCCAACCCACACAACTCCGCCTCCACGATGTCGGCAGCCTTTGCCTCATCGCAACTGATGGAAGGTGTTGCTATTAGGCGCTTTAGTAACTCTATGGCTTGATTAATTTGCATAACTACTTTACTACTACCGTTCCTCCTGTCAAAGCCTCTGGCGATGTGATACGCACGGCCTTCACACCTGACTCGATTGTCTTATAGGCATTATCAATCTTGGGAATCATACCCGAATGTATCTTCTCCTGCTCGCGAAGCTCGGCGTATAACGAAGGTGTAATGGTAGGAATGAGCGAATTATCATCATTCACATCAAGCAACACACCAGGCTTATCCAGCGTAAACACCAACTCCACCTCATACTTCTCGGCCAAGCCCGTAGCCACAGCCGATGCAACACTATCAGCGTTGGTGTTAAGCAATTCGCCCGTAGGAGCAAATGTAATAGGCGACACCACAGGGATAGCGCCATTGTCAAGCAACAGCGCCAGCACATTGGCATTCACCTCATCCACATCACCTACAAAGCCCCAGTCAATATCCTTCACAGGACGGCGGTGGGACTTCACCACAGCCATATCGCAACCCGACAGACCACACGCATTCACTCCACGTGCCTGCAACGCCGACACTACTCGTTTGTTTGCCAAGCCCGCATACGCCATAACGGCAATATCCAAAGTAGCGGCATCGGTGATGCGACGACCCTCGTGCATCTTGACCTCTACACCCAGTTTTGTAGCGAGCTGTGAGCCCATAACTCCGCCACCGTGTACCAAGACGAACGCCTCGTCAAGCGCAGCCAAGCTGTCACATAACGAAGCGAGAACGTCAGAATTTTCAATCAGCTTACCGCCAATCTTAATAACTTTTATCTTCATCTGTAAACTTTTTTACATCCCCATCTGCTCGGCCGTTAACTTAAACGCCTCAACGAAACGTTCAACCTCCTTATCGCCAATCATCAGCGGTGGCAACAGACGCAGAGTGTATTCGCCACTTAGCCCTGTCATAATGTGATGCTTCTCACGCAGCACTTTTCTAAACGCCGCCTGTGGAACGCTCAAATCAATACCAATCATCAAGCCACGACCACGAATATCCTTAATACCACTTACGTTCTTGATGCCCTCCACAATCTTCTCTCCCATTTTTCGTGCATTCTCAACGAGGTTTTCTGCCTTCACAACATCTGCCACTGCAATAGCCGCTGCACAAGCCAAATGACTACCGCCAAAGGTTGTGCCGAGCATACCTTTCTTGGCTGGGATAGTTGGCGACACCATCACTGCACCCACAGGGAAACCGTTGGCAATACCTTTCGCCAGAGTAATTATATCGGCCTTAACACCTGACCACTGGTGAGCAAAGAACTTACCGCTACGACCATAGCCCGCCTGAATTTCGTCAATAATAAGCATTGTTCCCGTTGCATCACACTCTTCGCGGGCCGCCTTGAGAAATTCATCCGACGCCATCTGAATACCACCTACGCCCTGAATTGGCTCGATGATAACTGCGGCATACTCGCCCGTTGCAAGCTCCTTCTTAAGAGCCTCAACATCATTCAACTCAACAAACGACACCTTGTCGGTAGAGTTTACAGGAGCTTGAATTTTGGGATTATCGGTAACTGCCACAGCCATACTTGTACGACCGTGAAACGCCGCCTTCATAGCCAATACTCGCTCACGACCTGTAGTGAATGAAGCCAGTTTCAAGGCATTCTCGTTCGCCTCGGCACCACTGTTGCAGAGGAAAAGCTCATATTCGGGATAACCAGACAACTCGCCCAACTTCTCGGCAAGTTCCACCTGTAACGAGTTCACCACAGCATTTGAGTAGAAGCCAATCTTAGAAAGTTGGTCGGTAATCTTCTCTACATAGTGAGGATGGGTATGGCCAATAGATATCACTGCATGACCACCATAAAAGTCGAGGTACTCAACACCCTCCTTATCCCAAAGGTATGCGCCCGAAGCCTTCACAGGCTCCATATCGAGCAGAGAATATACATCAAAAAGTTTCATCTTCTTTCTTTGGTTAAAAATACGACGCCTTCAATCTAAGACCCTCCATCTCGTCCAAACCGAACATCAAATTCATATTCTGCACAGCCTGACCCGACGCACCCTTCAAGAGGTTATCCACAACAGAGGTAATAAGGAGCTTTCTGCCCTCCTTCTGCAGGGAGAGGAAGCAATAGTTTGTATTCACCACCTGCTTCATATAGACAGGCTTATCGCTCACGCAGACAAACGGATGTGAAGCGTAGTATGACTTGAATATCTCTACAATTTTCTCCAAAGGTTCATCCAGACGCACCACCACATCGCTGATAATACCACGAGAGTGACAACCACGCACAGGAACAAAGGCAATATCGGTTGCCTCCGAACCACCTGCCGCTACTACAGTTTCGCCAATCTCGCCAAGATGCTGGTGAGTGAAGACCTTATAGTTCGAGAGATTTGCTGTGCGGTTACTAAAATGAGTATCGTTAGTTGGCTTCTGACCCGCACCCGTAGAGCCTGTAATACCTGTTACGGTAACCTCCTCGGGCAGGATACCTGCTGCTGCCAATGGAATGAGCGCAAGGTTGATAGATGTTGCAAAGCAACCTGGGTTAGCAACACAACGACAAGCCTTAATTTGCTCACGATTAAGTTCTGGCGCACCATACACGAATTCACCTGCATCAGCCTTCAATCGAAAATCGTTGCTCAAATCAATAATCTTCACCGTTTCTGGCACATGATTCTCAGCCAAGAACTTGGCAGAGTTGCCGTGACCCATGCAGATATAAAGCACGTCAATATCATCAAAGTCGATGTTTGAGAACTTCAAATCACTATAAATCAAATCGGTGTGAACAGAGTGGATAGGCTCGCCATCGTGCGAGCTGCTCTGTATATATTTTAACTCTACGGCAGAGTGATTAATCAGCAGACGAATAAGCTCGCCTGCTGTATAACCTGCTCCACCTGCAATTGCTACTCTAATCATTATTCTTCATCAGGATTTACTGCGTGATAGATCTTGAGTGGCATAGAGGCAATTTTGGTAAAGCCTTTAACATCATCGGCTGTCCAAGCATTATTCATCTCGCCATACTCTGCGAACTTAGCATTCATCAAGTCGTGAGCCGACTCAATACCAACCAATGTGAATGTATATGGACGAAGTGTGATAAATACCTTACCCGATACATTACGCTGACTGTTCTCCAAAAACTTCTCAATATCGCGCATCACAGGCTCCGAATACATAGCCTCGTGCATAAACATTCCATACCAAGTACCGAGCTGGTCCTTCCAATACTGCTGCCACTTTGTGAGGGTGTGCTTCTCCAAAAGCTCGTGAGCCTTGATGATAAGCATCGGTGCTGCAGCCTCGAAACCTACACGTCCCTTAATACCTACGATAGTGTCTCCAACATGAGTATCACGACCAATAGCCCAAGCCGAGCCGATAGCCTCCAACTTATTGATAGCAGCTACGCCCGAAACAGACTCACCATTTACGCCAACAACCTCTCCGTTCTTGAACTCAATCTCCAAAGACTCTGTACCCTCCTTCTTGAGCTGTGAAGGGTAGGCTGTGTCGGGCAAGTTGGTCGCTGAGCACAAAGTCTCCTTACCACCGACCGATGTTCCCCAAACACCTTTGTTGATAGAGTACTCCATCTTTGTAAAGTCAGCCTCGAAACCACCATCCTTGAGGTAGTTAATCTCGTATTCACGAGTGAGCTTCATATCGCGTGTTGGAGTGATAATCTCAACCTGTGGAGCGAACACCTCAAATGTAAGGTCGAAACGCACCTGATCATTACCAGCACCTGTTGAGCCGTGAGCAATAGCATCAGCACCGATAGAATTTGCATAGTTTACGATCGCCAGCGCTTGGAATGTACGTTCCGAGCTAACTGAGATTGGATATGTCTTGTTACGCAACACATTACCCATCACCATATACTTGATACATTTGCCGTAGTAGTCACCTGTTACGTCAATGTTTACGTGTGACTTCGCACCCAACTTATAAGCACGTTCCTCAACAGCCTTAAGCTCCTCCTGCGAGAAACCACCTGTGTTTGCAAGTGCAGTGTGCACCTCGTAACCCAACTCCTTGGTGAGGTACATCACGCAAAATGAGGTATCAAGACCTCCGCTATAAGCCAAAACAACTTTCTTCATATAGTTTTCTCTTTTAATTTATTTTCCAAACAGACGACTAAACCAGCCCTCCTTCTTTGCGGCAGCCTTTGCTGCCTCCTTGCGTGCCGCAACCTTCTTTGGGTCGTAAATCATACCTGTACAAAGACACTTGGTCATATTCGTACGTTGTAACACATCATAATTTACACAAGACTGGCACCCGGCCCAAAAACGCTCGTCATCGGTAAGCTTTGCAAAAGTCACAGGCTCGTAACCAAGTTCAGTGTTGATACGCATAACCGCCTCACCCGTAGTAAGACCAAATAATTTGGCATTTGGGAAACGCTTACGTGAAAGTTCAAAAGCCGCCTGCTTGATACGCTTTGCTACGCCCATACCACGATACTGTGGGCGAACAATCAAACCAGAATTTGCAACAAACTCATCATGTCCCCACGACTCAATGTAGCAAAAACCCACAAATTCATTACGATTAACGGCAATGATAGCCTTGCCTGACTTTATCTTATCGGCGATATATTCGTCGGTACGACGGGCAATACCCGTTCCTCGCTGCTTGGCTGCTGCATCAATCTCGTCGTTGATTTGGGGCACAAAATTCAAATGAGCCTCAGTTGCAACCATTACATCAATTTTCATCTTTCAATTATCGCTTTATTGTTAATATTTTTTGACCTGCAAATATCGCATATATATACGCGATATGCAAATTTTCACAAAGCTATATTTATATATAATTACAAATTTTAGCATATTTGCATATTTTACGCATTTTTATTCTACCACAACGAATATTTAAGCTATTTATGCAAAAACCTTAAGAAGTATAGATTTTATTTATTATAAGAATCTTTAATCCGGCAATTAAGTTTTTTATTGTAGAAAAATCGAGAAATAAAAAACCAATTAGCTTGTTTTTATGGAAAATATGCGTTATTTTTGCATAAATATGGCCAGATACGTTATAGTATAGACGTCATTATAGATGTAGCAATAGCAGAAAATAATCAAAAACAACCTAAACATATTAGAAACATTATGAATCAAAAAACACAGCGTTTTGCGACTATCAAAAAAATCATCCGCAGTGAAATGATTTCATCGCAAGAAGAACTCATCAATCGTCTACATGAATGTGGCGTTGATATCACCCAAAGCACCTTGT
Organism: Alistipes sp.; assembly: GCA_017631285.1. Taxonomy (GTDB): domain Bacteria; phylum Bacteroidota; class Bacteroidia; order Bacteroidales; family Rikenellaceae; genus Alistipes. Next base: position 50,131 of record JAGBTO010000009.1, on the reverse strand, counting down.
CACGTGACCTGAAATTTATGAATGTAGCAAAGGTCCCTCACAAAAGCAAAGGGTATATCTATGTATTGCCAAATGCATCGCACCACGAAATAAATGTATCGTCAAACATATCAGACAACATCATAAGTCTAACTTTCTCAGGAAATTTGGGTGTACTAAAGACAAAATCAGGCTATGCAAGTGCAATATCAGTGCCTATCGACAACCTCGACTGCCCAGCCATTTTAGGCACCATTGCTGGCGACAATACAGTTTTGTTAATACTGCGTGAAGATGCCAAGCGAAGCCTAGTAATAGATTCTCTGTTGAAAATATTTCCACTACTAAACAACATATTGTAAAACAAAAATAACCTCCAAGAAATCTTGGAGGTTATTTTATTATGTAAGGCTCTACTCTACGATATAGATATATTCATCTGCCATCTGCATATGAAACTTCTCACGTGCATACTGCTCAAGATATTCATCATAAGTTAAACGTTCAAGCAACGTGCTATCTTGTTCTATACGATTACGGTAGAGTTCATATTGTTCTTCAAGACGAGAAATACGACTATTCACTCTATAAATAGTGACCAAATTACGCACCGTTACAATTGCTGTGTATATAAAAATCACAGCAGTCAAACTCGTCCAAAGATATTTACTTGCCCTAGTTTTCACTCTTAAGGTATTCTCATGAATTTATGTGTCTGCACAGATATACTCCACTTGGGATTAGTCTTCGCATACTCAACCATCTTAGGTATTATCTCCTCATAAACACTCCACTCGGGTTGCAAATATAAACGACAATAACGCCCAACGCGGCGGGCATTTTCCTCTGCCCATTCAAAATCAGCCTCTGTTTGAATTATAACCTTCAATTCATGAGCACGGCCGAATGCCTCGGCCAAAGGGGGTTGTTGACGTTTAGGGGACAAACACACCCAATCAAATTCTCCACTAAAGGGATGGGTACCCGATGTTTCGAGGAATATCTCAAGACCGGCTTCACGCAATTTCGATGTAAGGATATCTAACGGATATAACAACGGCTCTCCGCCAGTAATAACAATTGCCTGCGCTTCACATGCTTTGGCACGCTCAACCACAACATCAACATCCACAGGCGGGAAAATACGAGGATTCCATGTGTACTTAGCATCACACCATCGACACCCTACGTCACAACCACCCAAGCGAATGAAGTACGCAGGTTTGCCAGAATGGAAACCTTCGCCTTGAATAGTATAAAAATCCTCAACAAGTGGCAGTTTCTCACCACCACACAACATATCACTATTCATCAACGACATAGATATCTTTTAAATTACGTCCTAACTGATTATAATCCAGCCCATAACCTACAATAAACTCATTTCCAATCGAGAGAGCTGTATAATCAATCTTATAATCATATAGAAATTTCTCAGGCTTGAAAAAGAGCGTACAAATAGATATACTTGCTGGATTGTGCTGCTTCAGATAATCAAGAAGATAATTCATGCTATGGCCTGTTTCGACGATATCCTCAACAATAATAATATCCCTACCCTCGATATCAAAATCAATACCCAGCTGTTGTTTTACTTCACCCGAAGATTCAACACCCACGTAGGAAGATATCTTTACAAATGCAACCTGACTATCAAATGATATCTTTCGTACCAAATCACTCAAGAATAGAAACGAGCCATTCAATACCCCCAAAAATATAGGAGTACGACCTTTGTATCGTTCATCGAGCTGTTGGGCAACATGATTCACCGCAGCATCAATTCTCGATGCTGGAATCATCACCTTAAACCACTTATCATGTAATTTTATCTTCTCCATTGGGTTAGCATGAGTCTAAAAAAGCGGGTTGCAAGGCAACCCGCTATAATAATTACTCTTTATTAATCATCGCCTTAACCTCTTCATAGACAGCCTGGCCATTATAACCAAACTTTTCGTCAAGCACCTTGAATGGAGCTGAGTAACCGAAGTGATCTAAGCCATGAATCTTACCTGCATCTCCGACCAAACCCCTCAGTGTCATTGACAAACCAGAGGTCAAACCATAACGAGGTATATCCTTCAACAAAATGCTATCCTGATATGACTTTGGCTGATCGCGGAACAAGCCCTCACTTGGAACACTCACAACACGTACCGCAATACCCTCCTTCTGTAACATCTCGGCACCCTCGATAAGCGTAGAGACCTCAGAACCAGAAGCAATCATAACTACTTGAGCCTTCGCAGAGTCCATAACTACATAAGCACCCTTAGATGCCTGCTTAGCCTCGTCACGACGACTGCAATTCAATGCAGGCAATGTATTCACGTTCTGACGCGATAGAATCAACGCCACAGGACGCTTCTCTGCCATTGCATATTGCCATGCCACAGCAGTTTCCTCGGCATCAGCAGGACGCAATACAACCATCGAACGCTCACCCTGGTGATTATGCACTTGCTCCATTAAACGAATCTGCAACTCATGCTCAATTGGCTGATGTGTAGGACCATCCTCACCCACACGGAATGAATCGTGCGACCATATATAGATTACCTTCAAGCGCATCAATGCTGACAAACGAATTGCTGGCTTCATATAATCCGAGAAGACAAAGAACGTACCACATGCAGGAATTACACCACCATGCAATGCCATACCATTCATCACACAAGCCATAGTAAGTTCGGCAACACCTGCCTGGAAGAACTGACCTGTGAAATCTCCCTTTTGGAAGGCCTTGGTCTTCTTCAAGAAGCCATCGGTCTTATCAGAGTTACTCAAATCAGCAGACGCAACAATCATATTCTCTACATGTTCAGCATAGACACCCAACATTGTAGCCGATGCTACACGCGTAGCCGTATTTGATTTTACCTCAACTTTATTATAGTCAATTTCTGGAATTTCTCCCGAGAGGAAACGATTGAGTTTACGTGACAACTCCTTATTCTCAGCTCGCCAATCCGACTCTACCTGCTTCATCTGCTCTGCCCATGCTTTCAATTCCTCGCGACGCTGCTCATAAATCTCGGCAGTCTCAGCAAAAAGCTGGAATGGGTCTTCAGGATCACCACCCAAATTCTTAACTGTCGCCGCCAAATCAGCACCAGCACCTGACAATGGCTGACCGTGAGTAGAAACCTTACCCTCGAAACTCTCGCCATTAGCACCCATAGCTCCCTTGGCCATGATTGAGCGACCGATGATAAGGGTTGGGCACTCAGTCTGAGCATTAGCTTCAGTCAAAGCTGAACGCAACTGTTCTACATCGTTTCCATCAACATCAATCACATGCCAACCCCAAGCACGATACTTTGCTGCAACATCCTCCGAATCAATCTCATCAACCTTTGTTGAGAGCTGCACATTGTTCGCATCATAGTACATGATGAGATTCGACAAACCCAAATGACCAGCAATACGACCTACACCCTGAGATATCTCCTCCTGCACGGCGCCATCAGAGATGAAAGAGTAAGTCTTATGAGCCATCCACTCACCAAAACGAGCCACCATAAATCGCTCAGCAATAGCTGCACCAACAGCCATAGCATGACCCTGACCCAACGGACCAGAAGTATTCTCCACGCCATGCATAACATCTACCTCTGGATGACCAGGAGTGATGCTACCCCACTGACGGAAGTTCTTCAAATCATCCATCTTGTAGAAACCCGACAACATAAGCACCGAATATAACATTGGTGACATATGTCCTGGATCAAGGAAAAAGCGATCACGGAATGGATATGCAGGATTTTCGGGGTCATAGTGCATAAACTCCGTATAAAGCAAATTGATAAAGTCGGCTCCACCCATAGCACCGCCAGGATGACCCGATTTAGCCTTTTCGACCATCGCAGCCGCCAAGATACGAATATTGTCAGCCGCCTTGTTGAGTTTAGAATTAGCGAACATATCTATTTTAGTATTCATTTCCTAATTCACAAAGATAATACAATTATCTTAACTTACTTGTTTTAACTCCAAAAAATTTGCACCCTCTATCTTTTTTTTCGCATAATCGAGCGTTACGACAAACTCTTGCACACTAGAAGTTGGTACATCGTACATAGCATCAATCATAATTGCCTCACAAATCGAACGCAAACCGCGTGCTCCAAGCTTATATTCATCAGCCTTTGCAACTATGTAATCAAGCACCTCATCTTCGAATTTGAGTTCCACCTCATCCATAGCAAACAGTTGTTCATACTGCTTTACGATAGCATTCTTTGGCTCGGTCAAAATCGAACGCAATGCCTCACGCGACAGAGGCTGCATATAAGTTAAGACAGGAAGGCGACCCACTAACTCAGGAATCAATCCAAATGACTTAAGATCCTGAGGCATAATATATTTCATAAGATTACTCTTATCCACTGCATTCTCAGTCTGACGTCCATAACCTATAGCACGAGTATTCAATCGCTGGGCTATCTTCTTTTCTATGCCATCAAATGCGCCTCCACAGATAAAGAGTATATCTTTGGTATTGACCTGAATAAATTTCTGATCTGGATGTTTACGCCCACCCTGAGGTGGAACATTAACAACCGTACCCTCCAGTATCTTCAACAAGGCTTGCTGCACACCCTCGCCCGACACGTCACGTGTAATGCTGGGGTTATCGCTCTTACGAGCAATCTTATCAATCTCGTCAATAAATACAATACCCCTCTCTGCCGCCTCAACATTATAATCAGCAACCTGCAATAGACGCGAGAGAATACTTTCAACATCTTCACCCACATAACCAGCCTCGGTCAAAACTGTTGCATCGACAATAGTAAATGGCACATTCAACACACGAGCAATCGTGCGAGCCATCAATGTCTTACCCGTACCCGTAGCACCTACCAGTACAATATTCGACTTATCAATCTCAACAGCATCATCCGCCTTGCGCTTCTGACGACTCAAGATACGCTTATAGTGGTTATACACCGCCACCGACATATAACGTTTAGCATCATCCTGACCAATAACATACTGATCCAATACAGACTTAATCTGTGCTGGTTTCATCAGCTGCTCCATACGGAACTTATCACCCGATGACTTTTTACCTGAACCACCTATGATTTCGCTCTCGACAAGCATCTGATAACCTCGCTCAACACAAGCATTACATATGTTTACACCGCCTGTACCTTGGAACATCAATGCTACATCACTGCGCTTTGCGCCACAAAACGAGCAACAATCCTCACCCGAATGTGAACCTTTATATTTTTGAGCCATATTTTTCCTACTTAATACGCTTTTCAAGCACCATATCAATCAGACCATACTCTTTCGCCTCGGCTGCACTCATCCAATAATCGCGGTCAGCATCATGCTCAATCGTAGAAATATCTACACCCGAGTGTGAGGAAAGAATCTCATAAAGTTCTCTTTTGGTCTTCTGTATCTCACGTGCTGTAATCTCGATATCAGAAGCCTGACCCTGCACACCTCCCAGAGGCTGATGAATCATCACCCTCGAATGAGGCAATGCCGAACGTTTACCCGCAGCACCCGCAGTCAAGAGTACAGCACCCATCGACGCCGCCAACCCTGTACAAATTGTTGCCACATCGCACGAAATAAGCTGCATAGTATCATAGATACCCAAACCTGCCGACACCGAGCCACCAGGAGAGTTGATATATATCTGAATATCTTTCTCTGCATCAACCGACTCCAAGAAGAGCAACTGAGCCTGAATAATATTAGCTGCATCATCATAAATAGGTGCACCTAAGAAGATGATGCGATCCATCATCAAACGAGAGAAGACATCCATCGTAGCAACATTCAGCTGTCGCTCCTCGATGATAGTTGGCGACACATAGCCCTGATGCACTGATTGAAAATTGTGCAATTTCAAACTGCTGATACCACAATGCAGGTGGGCATATTTTTCAAATTCATTCATACCTTAAATATGATTTATTATAAACCAAAATTTGGACTCTGCAAACATTACGCCCAGAGTCCAAATTCGAATCTATTGTAACACAATCCTGACCTTTTTTATAAAAGGTGCCAGAAATAAGCCACGTTTACGCCTCCTGCGCCAACTTAGCAAACTCCTCAGCAGTTACAGACTTATTAGAGACCTTAATCTGCGACTTAACATACTCTACAACCTTCAACTCGTAGAGCTTTTCGTAAATCTTCTGACCCTGCTCCTTATTCTCCAGAATCTGCTTTGCGAAGTTTGCAATCATCTCCTCTGGAGCCGATGGCATACCATACTGTGCAAACTGAGCCTTTGCAAACTCCTTAGCCTCGGCCTGGAGCTCCTCATCACTAACGCGCAACTCGTAAGTCTGAATAAAATGCTTCTGGATGTAATTCCATGTAAACATCTTGAGGAATGCATCGAAATCCTTCTCAATATCCTCCTTTGAGAACTTACCCTCGTTGATTACGTACAACCAACGCTTCAAGAACTCAGCTGGCATCTGCAAGCCAAGCTTCTCCATCAAGAAGTTACGAACACGGATTGTGAAGAGATAATCAGCCTCACGACCAAGCTCAGTCTCAATCTCTGTTGTAAGATACTTATCGAGTTCCTCCTCCGATGTGATGTTACCTGCTGGGAACGCCATCTTGAAGAACTCCTCATTGAGCTCAGGGTTAGCAAACTGACGAATCTGCTTAATCTCCAAGTTAAACTTAGGATTGATTGACTCCAACTCCTCTTCCTTTACTTTGAGAATAGAAGCACGCTGTGATGCAGACTTGTAAAGCTCGTTTACATCAACCTCCATCTTATCACCCACCTTCTTACCAAGGAATGCAGCACGCTCCTCATCTGACATAGAAATCAAACCTACGTAAGCATCATCAACTGAAATCTCGCCATTATCCAAAACAACAGTCAAAGCCTCATCCTTAGCAACAGTCTCAACATCTACCAAACGGCCATAGCGACGCAAGTAATTATCCTTGTAGCCTTCAACCATATTGGCATCGATCTTAATCTTGTTGTAAGTGAGTTTGTCATCCTTTGAGAGTGCAACCTCAATCTTTGGAGCCTCACCAATCTCAAACATAAACTCATGCTCGGTGTTGTTCTCGAAATCGAAATCACCCTGCTCGTCTGATGGGATTACATCTCCTACATAGTCGATACCCTCCTTCTGCAAATACTCGAATACTGAGTTTGAAGCAATCTTATACGCCTGCTCTGCAATAGCACCCTTGCCATACAACTTGCGTACTACACCCATAGGCACCATACCTGGACGAAAACCTGGTACATTAGCCTTACGCTTGTACTCACGCAACATCTTATCAACTGCCTCGCTGTAATCCTGCTCGTTTACGACTACTTTCAAAAGCGAAGTACCAACCTCGCGCTGTTCTCTTGTAATGTTCATAATCTTTTCGTTATATTTTATTCGTTTATTTTCTTAACGTTTGTTTCGGGGTGCAAAGGTAATTAATTTTAATTAATTAGCGACGTTTTAGTATAAATTTATTATACTTTTCCACCAAGATATACTCTTTCGCGGTAAAGTTGGTCACGCAAACGTGGTTCAAAGCCTGCCTCACGGATGGCTTTTTGTATTCCCTCGGCATCGAATGAATTGTTTGCACCTGCGCTTGAGACCACATTCTCCTCAATCATAATAGATCCCATATCATTGGCTCCACTGTGCAATGCAAGTTGCGCCGTAGCCTTACCAACAGTAAGCCACGAGGCTTGAATATTGTTGATATTGTTAAGCACAAGACGACTCACAGCTATCATTCTAACATACTCCAACGGAGAAAATTCACTCTTTACCCCCTCTCGTTCAAGCCTTGTTCCTGACGAACGAAATATCCAGGGAATGAAAGCTATAAAACCCCAATTACCCTTAGGGCATCGAGCCTGCAAATCACGAATTTTCAACAGGTGATCAACTCGCTCACGAGGAGTTTCAACATGTCCATACATCATCGTAGCCGAAGTTGGCAGATTCATTTCATGTGCCTGGTGCATAACATCTAACCACTCATCGACGCTCGGCTTGGCCGGTGAGATATATCTTCTGACCCTATCAACCAAAATCTCAGCACCAGCACCTGGCAGAGAATCCAATCCCGCCGCCACTAGACGCGTCAACGCCTCCCTGGTTGAAATTCCACTAATCCTCGCTATATGAGCCACCTCGGGTGCTCCTAAAGCGTGCAAGCGCACCGTAGGATACATACGCTTCAATTCGCGAAACAGCTCTTCATAGAATTCCACGCCCAAACGAGGATGCAAACCACCCTGCAGCAGGAGTTGGTCGCCACCAAGTTCCAGCATCCTATCAATCTTTGTGCGATACTCATCAATGGTAGTGATAAACTCTCGTTCCACATCATGAGGTTTGCAATGGAAATTACAAAATTTACAGCCTGATATGCAGACATTTGTAATATTCACATTTCTATCAATCTGCCATGTTACGATATTAGGATCTGGAACGACATCACGACGTACCTGGTCAGCAATATATGCCAACTTTTCCAACGGAGCCTCCTCCCAAAGCCAATATGCCTCATCTGTCGAAAGCTTCTCTCGCCCTAAAGCACGAGCAAAAATCTCCTCTGCCCTCATCCTATTATCGTTTACTTACTATAAGTTCAAAATCAATAGTTCTGCGACGCATATCTACACCCTTAACTCGAATCCACACCTCTTCACCAAAGGCTATGCGACGACCCGAATTACGGCCTACAACCTCGAAACGAGCATCGTCGTAATAGTAGTAATCATCTTCAATATCGCGAAGGAATGCCATGCCCTCGATGTGGGTATCATTGAGTTCAACATAAATTCCCCACTCGCTCATACCTGAGACATGGCCCTTGAACACCTCGCCGATTTTGTCCTTCATGAACTCAACCATTTTATATTTGATAGAAGCGCGCTCTGCCTCCGAAGCCACAATCTCTCGCTCTGATGCATGCACACACTGACCCTCCAGCACTCGCTTATCGGGCGATTTTCCCTCGGCAAGGTAGCGAGCCAACAGACGATGCACAATCATATCAGGATAACGACGTATAGGCGAAGTAAAGTGAGTATAGTATTTAAATGCCAGACCATAGTGACCAACATTGTCGGTAGTATAGAAAGCCTTCGACATACTACGTACGGCCAACGACTGAATGGCATTCTCCTCAGGACGACCCTTAACCTCGGACACTAACTTATTTATAGCCTTCGCCACCGAGCGCCCCTTTGTAGCCTTAAACTGATAGCCAAAACGCATTACAAAGTCGCGAAAACGTCCCAGTTTCTCCTCATTTGGTTCATCGTGAACACGATAGACCATAGGTCGTTGCACCTTCTTGCCGGCATTCTCACGATAGGTGCAGAATTCAGCCACTCTACGATTCGCCAGCAACATAAACTCCTCAATAAGTTGGTTTGACTCCTTCTGCTCCTTAGTGTAAACACCCAAAGGCTTACCTTTCTCATCAAGGATAAATTTAAACTCGGCGCGTTCAAAACTCACAGCTCCACCCTTAAATCGCCTAGCACGCATCTTCTGCGCCAAATCATTTAACACGGCAATCTCCTCAGCATAATCACCCACACCCGTCTCGATGCGAGCCTGCGCCTCGGCATAAGTAAAACGACGGTCGGAAAGAATCACTGTACGACCAAACCACTCCTCCAACACCTCGGCATCTTCATTGAGTTTAAACACTGCCGAGAAACACAATTTCTCCTCGTTCGGACGTAACGAGCACAACTCATTGCAAAGTCTTTCAGGCAACATCGGGATAGTTCTATCAACTAAATAAACCGATGTACCTCGCTCCTGAGCCTCACAATCAACAACCGAGTCTGGTCGCACATAATGCGTCACATCGGCAATATGGACTCCTATTTCCCAAACACCATCTTCCAACTTTTGTATTGACAAAGCATCATCAAAGTCCTTAGCATCGGCAGGATCGATGGTAAAAGTGGCAACCGAACGAAAATCTCGACGTTGCGCTATCTCCCTCTCATCAATAGTTGCGCTAATAGCATTTGCAGCCTGCTCAACTTCGGGTTCAAACTTATAAGGCAAATCATACTCTGCCAGTATGGCGTGCATCTCAACATCATTATCACCCTGACGTCCCAAAACATCTACAATGACGCCTCGTGGCGACCTATCACCCTCACGCCACTCTTCAATGCGAAAAACTACCTTATCGCCATCTTTTACTTCGGGATATAACTTTCGAGAGAAGAATATATCCATTGGCAACTTGCGAGAGTCTGGTCGCACAAAAATTGCGGCACGACTCACCTCTGCCACGCCTACATATTGACGATTGCTACGTTCTAGGACATTTGTGATAGCTCCCTCAGGATTATCACCCTCTCGATAAGCCTGACGCTGAATGACAACTTCGACTTTATCGCCATCCAAAGCACAATGGGTATTGCGTTGGTTTACATACACTTCGCAATCCAACTCCTCAACCTTCACATAGGCAGCCCCCGATGCAGACAAATCAACTACACCTTGATAATGTGGTAGTTGCGACGCCGATAATTGAAATTTATCACGACTACAACGCTCTACAACTCCACCTTCAACCAAGGCCTCTATAATATCACGAACAATATAGCGTCCCTCCTTGCTATTTCCACCCGAAGCAGACGTTAACTGCTTCATCGAAAATTCTCGGTCGGGAAACTCACGAAACATATTTACGATAAAAGCTGAACGCACACTCTTTGAATCCATACGCGGAGAGCTTTTTTGCGACTCCTTTCTCCTCTTTGCTGCCATAACTTACTTATTTAGTATGCTTAACGCCAACTGGTACATATATTCCTCGCCTACATCCAACGCCTTCTCGTCGGGTAAAAACATAGCAGTATGAGACCTACCTGAAGATTGTCCAACGCCAAGACGATAAAATATTGAAGGATAAACCTGAGTATAATATCCAAAATCCTCGGCCGTAGGTCGCATCTCAAGGTCTCGCACCTTAAAACCTCGACTCTCGGCCAAAAGCATTGCCTCGTATGTAAGTTGGATATTATTTTCGACACATGGATATCCGTGGCGAATATCAACTGCCACCTCCACATCATACTTATATTCTATCTCCTTGGCAGCATTGACTATCATATCCTTTATGCGAGCACGTAATTTCTCATTAAATGTACGCATGGTGCCTTGACAAGCTGTTACATCAGGAATGACATTGGTTGCTCCCTCTGCTATAACTCGCCCAATTGAGACTACGCAATCATCGCTATTAAAGGCATTTAGGCGCATAATAAAATCAGCTGCAGCTACTACCGAATCCTTTATGCGGCAACGCATAGCTGCATGCCCCCCAACGCCCTTAATAGTAAAATGCAATTCATCAGTAGATGCCATAAACTTACCAGGGCAAAAGCCGATCTCTCCCACCTCTAAATCAGCATCTACGTGTTCGCCCACAACTGCCACAACATCGTAATCTTTGAAAGGCTCCTCCTCCAGGACATATTTTGCACCTCCTGGATTACACTCTTCACCTGGCTGGAATACACCAAACAAAGTACCCTCAAAATCGGAGTTCTCTTTCAATCGTTTCAGTACCCCATACAAAATCGCAGCATGACAGTCATGTCCACATCCATGCATAACGCCATCGACTTTTGAAGCCCACTCAATGCCTGTCATCTCGCATATTGGCAACGCGTCGATATCAGCACGCAACACTACACAGCGTTTCAAATTACCACGCTTACCTTCAATACGTGCTAGGACACCCGTTTTAGCTATTGGATAATTCTCAATACCCAATTGTGATAACTGTTCTGCAATAAACGCTGCAGTTCGATACTCTTCAAACGAAAGTTCAGGATGAGCATGAAGCTCTCGGCGAAACTGTTTTGTATCCATATACTACTCTGTTTTTCGTGGTCGCCAACGTGCCACAACACGTGATAGATATTCAACATGGTCTGGAGTTGTACCACAACATCCTCCTACAATATTCAACACTCCAGCTCGGCATAACCTATCCAATGGTTTTACAAACTGGGTTGGACTCTCATCAACCTTACTAAGTGACGGATATACAACAATGGGTAGTCTGCTCAACTCCGACAAAGTCTTCAATGCCCCCTCCATCTGTTTTTCACCCATCGTGCAGTTAAAACCTACAGCAGTAAGTTCTTGAATAGGTATATCTTCAAAGAATTTTGCAATTGTAGCGCCACTCGCAACTCTTCCCTCGATACGAGAAAGCACAGCCGACACAATAATCGGCATTGACGACGAGAGTTTGCGCGCCTGTTCTACCGCTATCTTCACATTCTGCGAATCCATAGCCGTTTCAATGAGTAATATATCTACACCTCCATCTATTAAACCACGAATAACCGTTGCATAGCTCTCCGACATCTCTTCAGCTGATGTATCATTAGCCAAGGTCAGATTTCGTGATGTAGGACCTACCGAGCCTGCCACAAAACGAGGTGATTCGGTAGTGGAAAACCTATCTGCCACACGTCGAGCCAACTCAGCACCTGCACGCGCCAACTCGTAGGAACGTTCCTGCAAACCATACTCCTTCAAGCAGAGCATATCGGCACATGTGGTATTAGTGGTAATAATATCAGCCCCCGCCTGCAAATACTCTTCATGCAACTGCTCCACAACATCAGGAGCCTCAACATTAAGAAGTTCCAACACGCCCTTGTTGCCTCGTGCGATAAGAGAGGTTCCCATAGCACCATCCAGCACCGCTATCTTGCGTCGTAATATTCTATTAAAATCCATAGCTATTGCTTTATAATCTCAACCTCGAATAGTTTATTCCATCGCTTACCTGTAAGAAATATGCGCTTACCCTGCTGATCGTAAGCTATACCATTCAACACATCGGTTTTTTCATTCTGATCCTCCTCGGGCAATAAATTTTGACAATCAACAATTCCCTCAACAGCTCCCGACTCTGGATTGATTATCATAATATAGTCGGTAGTATATATATTTGCCCATATCTTACCATCAATCCACTCCAGTTCGTTGATATAATCAACCACCTCACCACGCAATGTTACCGTAATCTTCTTATCGCGCTGGAATGTATCTGGATTGAGTTTATATATATCAGGGGTTCCGTTTGACATATAAAGGCTTTTACCATCAGATGTAAGACCCCAACCCTCACCAGCATAGCGAAAGTCTTTGAGTCGTTTACCATGCAAATTATAAACATGTGCTATGCCGTTGGTCCATGTTAATTGATAAACCTTATCACCCAAAACAGTGATACCTTCACCAAACTCCGAACGAGGTAAATTTGCTAATATATCAACCTTTCCGCTCTCTAAATCGACCTTTTGCAAACGAGATTCACCCCATTCACCCGTGCCTTCCCACAATACGCCATCAACATATTGCAAACCCTGAGTATAGCTATGTTCCGAATGAGGATAAACACCCTTAACATTTAATGTATAAAACTCAGGTTGCACCACTTCAAATGCCCCATCAAGTCGTTTTGGTTGCGATCCACACGACACAATGGATAAACTTGCAATCAATATAAATAAAACACCTTTCATAGTCATATATTTTCCTACAAATATACAAATATTTCGCAAAAAAACAGAGGCTGAGAATCAAGATATTCAAACCTCGAGTCTCAACCCCTTACTTTTAGGTGAAAAATTGCGACTAAACTACAACTTATCCTTCTTCACACCCTCAAACGTCATCTTTACAGGCAGAATATCGCCATTTGGAGCAAAATGCATCTCGTCGATACAAGTCACGCGGTTATCACGCTTATTTGAACCAAGAGGACGACGATGATATACGATATAATACTTATCGCTCTTTGGATTGTGGATTACAGAGTGGTGACCAGCACCCGTTGCCACCTCAGGATCCTGTTGCAGGATAACTCCCTTACGCTCAAATGGACCGAATGGAGAGTCAGAAATGGCATAAGCAACCTTATAATGAGGGCCACCCCAACCACCTTCCGACCACATAAAGTAGTACTTGCCGTCGCGGATGAACATAAACGGACCCTCAACGTAGTTTTTAGGAGTAACCTCTTTATACATCGTACCATCTGGGAAAGGGACTATACTCTTGAAGTCGTCAGCCAACTTAACAATGTTACAGTGACCCCAACCACCATAATACATATAGTATGTACCATCCTTATCCTGGAATATAAACTGATCTATTGGCTGCGCACCATTCACGATATCGTTAATCAGCGGCTTGCCAAGCAAATCCTTGAAAGGGCCTTGAGGCTTATCGGCTACAGCTACGCCTATACCACCAATTTCACCTTGATGAACATCATTACCACCAAAGAAAAGATAATATTTACCATCCTTCTCCACTGCAGCAGGCGCCCACAAAGCCATACGCAACCACGAGATACTTGACTGATCAATGATACGCTCGTGTTTTGTCCACTTCACTAAATCCTTCGACGAGAAGCAGTCGAAGTGCAGCTGGTTCTCATAGCGGTCTGACCAAGTTGGATAAATCCAATAGGTCTTACCAAACACGACACCTTCAGGGTCGGCATAATCGCCTTCAGCAATTGGATTACCAGAAGTCTTCTGGCCATATGCCGATGCGGCAACAACAATCGCCAACACAGCGAACAATAAATTCTTAAACTTCATAGGACAGCTTTTGTTTAGAGTTTTGCCTTCTTAACACCCTCGAAAGTAATCTTCACAGGAAGGATATTACCCTGCTCGTCAAACTCCAAAAGATCGATACAAGTCTCGCGGTTGTTGCCATCGTTTGAGCCCAATGGACGACGGTGGTAAACCATATAGTACTGATCCTTGCGTGGATTGTACATCACAGAGTGATGGCCTGCACCCGTAGCAACCTCAGGATCCTGCTGAAGGATTACACCCTTGCTCTCGAATGGGCCGAATGGAGAATCAGCAATTGCATAAGCTACACGGTAATCAGGGCCTGTCCAGCCACCCTCTGACCACATGAAATAGTACTTGCCATCGCGGATGAACATAAATGGACCCTCAACATATCCCTTTGGAGTAACCTCCTTATACATCGAGCCATCCTCGAAAGGAACGATGCTCTTGAAGTCATCGGCCATCTTAACCATATTGCAACGACCCCAACCACCATAATACATGTAGTATGTGCCGTCCTTATCCTTAAATACAAACTGGTCGATTGGCTGTGCACGATTTACAATTGAGTCGATGAGTGGCTTACCCAAAAGATCCTCAAATGGACCTGCTGGAGTATCAGCTACAGCTACTCCGATACCACCCAACTGCTCGTTATTCTGAATATTATTACAACTAAAGAAGAGGTAGTACTTACCATCCTTCTCCAGAGCTGCAGGTGCCCACAATGCGTTATTAAGCCACTTAATACGAGTGTTATCGATAATACGCTCATGCTTCTGCCATGTAATCAAATCTTTTGATGAAAAGCAATCCAAATACAACTGCTCGTGGAAAGGAGCTGAGTAAGTCGGATAAATCCAATAGGTATCACCAAATACTAAACCCTCAGGATCTGCATAGTTACCTGGGAAAATTGGGTTGCCAGCCGTTGGCTGCTTGCAAGATGTTGAAATAGCCACAACAGACAACACCATTAACATGATTGCTGTAATCTTCTTCATAATTGTATTATTTAAGTTAAAAATTATTTCAAGCCCATAGATTCCACCAAAGCCTGTGTCTGAGGCTTATGCCCGCGGAACTCAATATATAAATCCATTGGATGACGCTGACCACCGCCCTCCAAAAGTTTGCGGAATGCAGCCGCTGTCTGCTGGTCAAAGATACCCTTCTCCTTGAAGAGTGAGAACGCATCCGCAGCCAGCACTTCTGCCCACTTATAGCCATAGTAACCAGCCGCATAACCACCCGAGAAGATGTGGGTAAAAGATGGCGCCATAGATGTACCCTCAATTACAGGAGTAATCTGCACCGAAGACATAGCTTCTTGCTCGAAAGACTCCACCTGGCCAGCGAAAGGTTCAACAAGTGAATGCCATGCCATATCAGACAAGCCAAACGATAGCTGACGCAAGTTACCGTAAGCAGCCAAATAATTCTTTGCGGCCACAATTTTCTCGACCAACTCGGCTGGGATAGGCTCGCCCGTCTGGTAATGTACCGCCCACATATCGAGGTACTCCTTCTCAGTGGCCCAATTCTCCAAAATCTGAGATGGCAACTCCACAAAGTCTCGATATACGTTTGTACCATTCAATGACTCATATTCACCCTTTGCCAGCATACCATGCAGAGCATGACCAAACTCATGAAGGAATGTGTTGAACTCATCAAAAGTGAGCAACGAAGGAGTTGTCTCGGTTGGCTTTGTAAAATTCATCACAAGCGACACTAAAGGACGAACCTCCTCACCCTCAATAATTTTTGCACCACGGAATTCAGTCATCCACGCACCCGAACGCTTCGACTCGCGAGGGAAGAAATCGAGATAGAGAACCGACAGGAACTCTCCATTGTTATCCTTTACCTCGTAAGCCATCACCTCGGGGTGATAAACCGCAATTTCGCTATTTGGCACAAACTGCAATCCATAGAGCTTCTCGGCAACCATAAACACACCTTTGATAACATTATCAAGCTTCAAGTATGGCTTCACCTGCTCATCGTTAATTGCATATTTTTCAGCCTTATATTTTTCAGTATAATAAGCCCAATCCCAAGGCATCACATCACCCTCAAAACCGAGCGAGTGAGCATAATCGTTAATCATCTTATAGTCCTTGCGACCATACTCCAAAGTCGATTCACGCAACTCTGCCAAAAACTCGTTTACATTCTTAGCACTCTCTGCCATGCGCTCCTCCAACACGTAATCAGCGTAGGTTTCATAACCGAGCAAATTAGCAATCTTCAAACGCAAATCAACAATTTTACTAATTGTAGCGGTATTATCAAACTCGCCACCCAACGCACGGCTGTTATAGGCACGATACAAAGACTCCTTCTCCTCACGCTGCGAAGAATAGGTCATAAATGGAATGTAGCTCGGAGCCTTCAAAGTAACTGTCCAGCCCTTCTCACCACGCGCCTTCGCATCGGCTGCCATAGCCTCCTTAACAAACTCGGGCAACTCGGCAACCCTCTTCGCATCGGTGATGTTAATTGCAAAGGTATTTGTTGCCGACAAAGCATTCTGGCCAAACACCAGCGTAGCTTCAGATAATTCAGTCGTATATTGGCGATAAAGTTCCTTATCCTCCTCCGACAACGCCGCACCCGAACGCGCAAAGCCCTTGTAGCAATCATCCAACAGCTTCTCATCCACATCACTCAAACCCCAACGGCAACCATCATAAACAGCCTTAACACGCTCGAAGAGTTGTGGATTGAGTGACACGTCGTTACTCAACTCTGTAAGTTTAGGTTGAATACGTAGCGCTATGGCATCCATCTCGTCAGAAGTATCCGCCTCACGCAAGTTGTAAAATATTCCCATGATGCGACTAAGCAACTCGCCTTGACGCTCCAATGCCACCACTGTGTTATTAAAAGTAGGCTTGGCTGGGTTATTTACAATAGCATCTATTTCGGCTCGTGATACAGCTATTGCAGTCTCTATTGCAGGTTCATAGTCGGTAATTTTAATCTTATCAAACGGAGGCGTTGCATGAGGTGTATCCCACTGCGCCAACAAAGGGTTGTTTGTATCAATCTCTGGTAATACTACAACAGGCATCTGCTCGCCACCGCAGCCCGCCATCAATGCACTAAATGTTATCATCAACAATAATTTTTTCATCACTTTTATATTTCTTGTTTCTCCACTATTTTGTTTTATTCGGCTTGTGCCAATGTTTCATTCTGTTGGCGTGTCGCCTCACGCTCCTGACGTGAACGCTCGGCACGCTGACGCGCCTGCTCACGGGTATCTACACGTGTTCGCTCCTGCTTAGAACTTAACTCCTCTCGTGCTACATCTTCAGCCTTAATTAGGCCTCGAGCAACAAGCATAGCTGTTTTATCAGGCTCGGCACCTCTAAAGGCTCGATACATATCCATACCTTCACGACTACCTCCACGCGAAAGCACTTCCTGACGGAATCGCTCAGCTATCTCGCGATTAAAGAGGTCTCCACTCTCAACAAAAGCCTGGAAGGCATCTTTATCCAACACTTCTGCCCATATGTAGAAGTAGTATCCAGCAGAATAACCGCCATCGAAGATGTGGCTGAAATAAGTGTAATGGTAACGTGGCTCAATTTGCGAAATAAGTCCACGCTTCTCGCTCAAAGACTGACGCTCGAACTCTGCGACATCCACCTCATCGGCACTTTGTACAGCATGAATATCAAAATCAGACAATGCCGCAGCCAAAAGTTCAGTTGTATTGAAGCCTTCATTAAAAGTTGCACTCTTGCGGATTTTGGCAATCATTTCGTCAGGCATGATCTCGCCTGTCTGATAATGTGTCGCATACTGCTTGAGCATAGCCTCCGAAAATGCCCAATTCTCCATAATCTGAGAAGGCAACTCAACGAAATCACCCTCTACACCCGCCAAACCACGATACTTAACATTCGCAAAGAGATTATGCAGGGCATGACCAAACTCGTGGAACAAGGTCTCCACCTCATCTATCGACAACAAAGCTGGAGTTCTTCCAACCGGAGGTGTGAAGTTACATACAATACTTACCACAGGGCACACTCTTACGCCATCCTTGTAAGATTGATCCACGTAGGTTCCGCACCATGCGCCTCCTTGCTTGCTTGCACGAGGATGAAAATCAAAATACAGAGCACCCAGAGGTGTATCATCACCATCAAGGACCTCATATATCTCACAATCCTCATGGTACATTGGCGCACGCAACGGACGGAATGTAATACCAAACAAACGATTAGCAAGGAAGAAAATACCACTTTTTGCATTATCCAACGACAAATATTCACGTACACTCTCCTCCTCAAGATTATAATCAGCCACACGTACCTTTTCGGCATAATACCACCAATCCCAAGACTCGAACTTTGCATCGGCTCCATTATCATTTGTAAACAATGGCATCATACGCTCCAGTTCAACTTTTGACTGCTCTAATGCTGGGGCCCATACGCCCTCAAGCAAATCATACACAGCCTCAGGTGTTCCAGCCATTTGATCAGCAGTAACATAATGAGAATATGACTTATAACCCAACAGTTTAGCCTTCTGAAAGCGCAAGCTAACCATTTGAGCTATAATAGACTTATTGTCGTTTTCATTACCATTATCGCCTCGCTTGAGATAGGCCTTATATATCTGCTCTCGCAAAGCTCTATCGCGGCAATATGTCAAAAATGGCAACATACTTGGCTTGTGCAAGGTAAACATATACTCACCAGCCTTTCCTGCCTCCTTAGCCTCAGCTGCAGCTACATCCATCACTGCCGAAGGAACGCCATCAAGACTCTCACGCTTTACAAACAATTGGAACGCATTAGTCTCAGCCAACAGATTACGTCCAAAATCAACTCCCAGCAATGACAAACGCTCATTTATTTGCTTCAAAGCCGCTTTATCCTCAACCGAAAGCAAAGCTCCCGAACGTACAAAATCGTTATATATTTTCTCTGTCAAACGCTTCTGGTCAGCATCTAACCCTGCCGCATCGCGACTATCATACACCGCCTTTACTCGCTCAAACAACTTATCATTCATCGTGATTGCATCGCTATGAGCTGCAAGCGCAGGATATATCTCGGCTGAAAGAGCCTGCATTTGTTCGTCGGTATCGGCTGCCGACAACATACCAAACACTGTAGCAACCTTCGACAACAACTCACCCGAGTTATCGTAAGCCAACACCGTATTCTCAAACGTTGGCTTCTGAGAAGAATTAACGATTTGGTCTATCTCCTCGTTATGCAACGACATACCTCGCTCAAAAGCTGGCTTAAAATGCTCTGTTTTGATGCGGTCAAACGGAGGTGTCGAGTATGGAGTATCCCATTTTTGCTCAAAAAAAGGATTTTCGGCAACAATCACACCGTTACTACATGAAAAATTTGTCATAAAAACAATCGCAAGTGCGAATAAACATAAAAAGCGTTTCATTCCTTAATTTATAATTAATATCTTTGCAAAGATAATATTTAACATCTAGTTATGCAACTATTTTATTCACCTAATATCACTCCGCCCATACACACCCTGAGCGAAGAGGAGTCAAAACATTGTGTCAGAGTACTCCGTTTGGGCGTAGGAGATTCTCTTCACATTACCGACGGTAAAGGCAATCTTTATCGAGCTTGTATCATTGAGGCACATCAGCATCATTGCACGATTGAAGTAGTGGAGACATTTAACGAGTATGAGAAATTACCCTATTCTTTGACCATAGCAGTAGCTCCAACAAAAAACATTGATCGCTATGAGTGGTTTTTGGAGAAGGCTACTGAAATTGGCGTAAGTCGTTTTATCCCAATCGAATGCGACCACAGTGAACGTCGCACATTAAAGCACGAACGCGAAGAGAGAGTAATCACCTCAGCTGTAAAACAATCGCTGAAGGCTTACCATCCCCAACTTGATGAATTAACTCCCCTAAAGCAGATTATCACAATGCCTTTCCAAGGGCAAAAATTCATCGCTCACTGCGATGCGACATTTGGCGAACGCCCATTTTTGCCATCAATCATAAAAAAGAGTGAGAATATTTTAATTTTAATTGGTCCGGAAGGAGATTTTTCGCCCGAAGAGATTAAATTTGCAACCGAAAACGGATTCCAACAAATATCTTTGGGAACCCAACGTCTACGTACCGAAACAGCAGCAGTTATGGCTACTGCAATGGTTGCAACCATGAATAGTTTATAAACAACAAATTTTGTTACAATGTTTTATATTTCACTACTTTTAGCACTCACTCTGTTGGTAGCTACTCTATTTTTAGCTCCGCTACGATGGAAGATGTGGGTAGCAACTTCTGCTACCGCTTTAGTTGCTATTGCAGCTTCCATTCCGGCCATAAGTGTGTTATCAGGAGATTCCGAGATGGAGATAATGCGAATAACAAGCCCATTCTTTGGGGCTGAGACATTACACATGGACTCTTTGTCGGCACTCTTCGTTTTAATTATCTGCATTGCAGGCATAGCCACAATGTTATATTCTCGTGGCTATTTAGAACATTACCTCGACAAAAAATCATCAGCACACATTTCGCTACATTACACAGCATTGGTTGTACTGGTGGCATCAATGATATTAGTGGTAGTTTCAAGTGGCGGTTTTTCTTTCCTATTCGCATGGGAGTTGATGACCATCGCCTCTTTCTTGCTTATCCTATTCGATGCTCAGCGCCAACAAGTGCTACGAGCAGCATTGGCATACTTAATAATGATGCACATTGGTTTTGTATTATTGGTTGCAGGTTTTGCTGGCATATACTCGGCATGTGGTTCCGGCAACTTTGCCAATTTAGCGATGTGTTTCTCAGAAGGCAATACACTACCAATCTTCATCCTCTTCCTTTTAGGTTTTGGTATGAAAGCGGGTCTATTCCCAATGCACGTATGGCTACCCGAAGCTCACCCCGCAGCACCATCACACGTGTCTGCAATTATGTCGGGTGTGATGATTAAAACCGGAGTATATGGAATTATTCGTACATTATGGTATGTAGTAGAACCTCAGGAGTTACACACCATAGGACTCATAATACTTGCTATGGGTATCGTTACAGGCTTGTGGGGCGTGATATTAGCAGCTGTGCAAAACGATGCCAAGCGCCTGCTCGCTTACTCAAGTATCGAGAACATAGGTGTTATATTCATAGGTTTGGGTATATCAACCTTGGCTCATGCCGCAGGAAATTCAACAGTTGCGACAATAGCACTTTGTGGTGCGCTACTACACACCATAAATCACTCATTCTTCAAATCGTTGCTATTCTTCGGGGCTGGCAATATCTACTCAAAAATGCATACAACCCTCCTCGATCGTTTTGGAGGTGTAGCCAAGCATATGCCTATTACTGCTATTCTGTTCTTCATTGCAACAGTAGCTATCTGTGCCCTACCTCCGTTGAATGGTTTTGTGGGCGAGTTTTTAATCTACTTAGGAATGCTGGATAGCATACGCGAAGGAGCTAACACAATTTACGCTGCAGCAGGTCTATTAGCGCTATCACTCATAGGAGGAATTGTTGTACTGGCATTCACAAAACTTTACAGCACAATATTCCTTGGCTCACCTCGAGACCATCACGTCGCTGAATCCACCGAAGTAGATAATTTGCGTATAGCAGCTATGGCAATTCCTACGGTGTGTATAATATTAATAGGCTTGTTCCCTCAGTTTGCCATAAACATCATAGAGAGTGTTGCTGAGCAGTTCCATCCTCAAGCCTCATCAATTTTGGAGGGGTATGTAACGCCCAATCTGTGGAAAATATCACTTACCGTTTGGATGTTAATTCTGGTCATAACATTGCTCTATGTGGTTAAGTCGCGAGCAATGAAGAAACGCACTATTTCACAAGGCCCCACTTGGGGATGTGGATTCACCGCAACAAACATACGCATGCAATACACAGGCGAGTCATTCTCGGAAGGATTGGAATCAATTGCTACCAGCCTCACCCAAAACACTATTGAGGGTCGTGCTGTAGGCAAAAGTGAGATATTCCCATCATCACATGGCTACAATATTCGCCATAAGGACAAAATCGACCGTTTGTTCGCAGCATGGTGGATGGAACTTTTGCATATTATCAATAAGCGCATCATGAGATTACGTACGGGCAAGATCAACAACTACATCCTATTTGCTCTTCTCTTTTTAATCGCAATATTTATACTCTCACTCTTTAATTTAATATAAGACATGGCAATAGTTCTAAATACACTGCTGATAATATTGACAGCCATAGCCATTCCTGGCTTAATAAATCGTACACGTGCCGTGCTTGCAGGACGTAAGGGTGTGCCATTTGTTCAGCACCTACGCAATGTAAAAGTGCTGCTCAGCAAAGGCACTGTGTATTCAACCACCACAACAGCCCTATTCAAAATTGCCCCTGCGATATATTTAGGAGCTGCCATTGTGGCCGCCCTCATGATTCCAGTAGCAGACCTCTACCCTCTAATCTCGTTTAAGGGCGATGTTATATGTTTCGCCTATACATTGGCTCTCGCGCGTGTGATTATAATCATGGCTGCGATGGACACTGGAAGCTCATTCGAAGGTATGGGAGCTGCTCGTGAAGCTTTATACGGAGCTTTAATTGAGCCCGCTTTGATGATAGGTTTTGCTACGCTTGCTCTATTCTGTGGTTACACATCGTTTGCCGATATTTTTGAGTATGAGCAGTCGTTCGACCTACATCTAACAATAGTTATGCTATTGACCGCATTCCTATTTCTGAAGATAGCCTTCGTTGAGTCGGGACGTGTACCCGTGGACGATCCTCGCACCCACCTCGAACTTACAATGATTCACGAGGTGATGTGTCTTGATTACAGCGGTATTGACATGGGCATGATACACATTGCAGGATGGCTCAAGACAGCTTGTTTCTCGATGATTGCAGCCAATGCCGTAGCGGCAACTGGTTGTTTCCATTGGTGGTTTGCAGTACCTTTTGCAGTGCTTCTCACAGGATTATCAGTAGGCATCGTAGAATCTACACAAGCGCGCAATAAGCTCTCGCGCAATACTACCTTCATTGTAACTATATCAGCTTTGGCAGCCTTGATATTCTTCATCGGCTACCTGTTAAAGTTAAACATTAATATTTAAGGATATGCTGCTTTCACTAATTATCCTCTACATCATCACGCTCATCTACATATCTATCGTTGAGCGTTTCCGTAACTACGCATCTATCATTGCCATGCAGGGATGGATTTTGCTGGGCATAGCGCTTCTGCGACTGCATTCACTCGATTGGCTTGAACTATCATTCATCATTACTGAGACTCTCATTTTCAAAGCTGTGATTGTTCCTGCCATTTTGATGCGAGTAATAAAAAACACCCACATCAACCGTGTAACTACAACAGGAAGTTCTCTATTTAATTCGTTGATGCTTTCAATTGCAGCCCTAACAATAAGTGCTCTGCTAACATATTATGTAGCCGACCAGACTATCAATATGGTTTTCTTTGGCGTTGCCCTTTATGCTTTATTGACAGGACTTATATTGATTGTCTTGCGTTCTCGTATCTTCACCCATATGGTTGGTTTTCTTGTCATCGAAAATGGCGTATTCCTATTTTCAATGGCCATTGGTGTTGAAATGCCAATATTGATTAATGCAGCCATTTTGCTTGATATCCTCATCTCGGTATTAATGCTTGGCATGTTTATGACCCGAGTTGATAAGCACATTCACACCGATGATAGTGATTCACTAACCCATGTAAAAGACTAAACCATGATATACATATTTTTTATTATATGGCTCACAATAGCAGCAAGTGCATTTCTTGCTCGTAGCCGTCGCACAGTACACATGCTCAGTGCACTATACCTTACTGCACATGCCATGTTCGCAGGCCTACTCATCGGTGGCAAGTACCTCACCACATCGGGCATATTCTTCAGTTTCGATGAGGCAGGAACACTTTTCTACCTGTTGCTGGTGGTTGTTGCCATATTTATATTCATCCACTCTGAAGCTTACCTTAAACGTGATGAGATTAGCAGTTATCGCAGCTATTTTGCACTTTTAATGCTACTCACGACAGCCATCACAGGAGTTTATTTTGCCAACAACATAGCCGTAACATGGATTTTGCTTGAAACTACAACCCTGTGCGGTGCGGGTATTCTCTATTATCGTCGTTCGGAGGCTACACTCGAGGCTACATGGAAATATCTGTTCGTATGTTCAACAGGTATCGCCATTGCCTATTTGGGCATCTTGTTGCTATGCGCCGCAGCCGCAAACTCATCACTTAACTATTCCGATTTGCAACAATTGATAATCAACGGCAATCCTCTCTACTTGAAAGCCGCATTTTTACTGGTGCTTACCGGATATAGTTGCAAGATGGAGATTTTCCCACTCTACACCATTGGCGTAGATGCAAACTTCGCAGCTCCTGCTCCAGCATCGGCATTGCTTTCGACAGGTCTGGTGAATGCTGGTTTTTTGGCTATTTTCAGAGTTTATAAACTATTTGTCCACACCCCTTTAATGGAGTGGGTGCAACATGTGATGCTTATAATTGGTATCATAAGCCTTGTCGTAGGAGCACTATTCTTGCGACGCACAAACAATTACAAACGCTTTTTATCATACTCTACGGTTGAGAACATGGGTATTGTTGCAATCGGTTTGGGTATTGGAGGAGTAGGCGTATGGGCTGCAGTGTTCCATGTTGTGTGCCACACCTTTATCAAGAGTAGCCTCTTCTTGCAGATTGCTATCGTGCGCCAAATCTACAACGGCTACCGTATCAACCGCATTGGCGACTATATTAGCATAAACAAAGTAGGTGCTATAGCTCTGATTACAGGCATGGTGGCAATATTGGCATTCCCACCTTCACCATTATTCATCTCCGAATTAATGATCATGTCGGAGGCCTTGGCTTCAGGCGCGTGGTGGATTATTATCATCATGGTCTTGTTGCTATGCATTGTGATTTTCACAATCTGCAACCGCATTATAAAACTATGCTACCAACCCAACCAAGATGAACTACACCTCTCAAATATTGATCGCCGTCTTTCATATAGCGCACTAGCACTCTTATTAGTGGCTCTGGTATTAGGTCTATGGCAGCCAGAGATACTAACCAATATAATTGATAAAATCGTAACATTCTAAACGATGAAATACTATATTACCGACAACCAAAATACTGCTATCTCACTCTCAGAGATTCCTGAGGTTGAATATGCAGCTTTGTATGAAGACTTGAAAGAACGACTTGCAGATAGCAGCTACCACGTAGCGCACTACTTTGCTTGCCCTGAGGAGAATCGCCTCAAGTTCTATCTTATACTACTCAACGATGCCGAGCACAAAGTTATGGTATCATCGTTCGCTATGGAGTATTACGATGACATTGCCTTGCCTTCACTCTCTGCTCTACACCCTCAAATGCACCCATTTGAGCGTGAGATAACAGAACTCTACAACGTTGAATTCGACTCCATGCCTTGGAATAAGCCTCTGCGTTTCCCATATAACCGTCGCAATCAAAACTCTACAATGGATAACTACCCATTCTACACCATTGAGGGTGATTCACTACACGAAGTAAATGTGGGCCCTATTCACGCAGGCATCATCGAGCCAGGTGCGTTCCGTTTTATCTGCAATGGTGAGAATGTCCTACACCTGGAGATAGCTCTGGGTTATCAGCACCGAGGTGTGGAAAATGAGTTTACGAGTACCACGAATCGTCTGCGCCAAACTCTCCTCGCAGAGTCAATTGCCGGAGATAGTGCCGTGTCACACGCAGTCGCATTTACGATGGCTACTGAAAAATTGATGGGTATTCACAATGAGAACCTCAACATAGAGCGCACCATAGCCCTTGAGTTGGAACGCATGGCAATGCATATTGCCGACACCGGAGCTCTCTGCACCGATGTTGCCTATCAGCTTGGACAGGTGGCATGCGAGGCTCTACGAACAGTCACTATCAACACTACCCAGGCATGGTGTGGCAATCGTTTTGGCAAGGGGTTGATTCGTCCTTGTGGCACAAATAAACCTCTTACAGCTGAGAAAATTGACATGATACGCAAAAATATAGCCGAAGTGCGTCGTCGCTATAACGAGGTAAAGGAGGATATCGAATCATCACCAACCATCTTGGCCCGTTTCGAGCAGTGTGGCTTGGTTCCTAAGGCCGAAATGTTGCGTATTGGTGGAGTGGGTATGGCGTCACGCGCTAGTGGTGCGAAACGAGATATTCGCTCATCACACCCCTACGCGGCATATGCACAACATATTGATCATCAGATGGTAACTATGCGCGATGGCGATGTTATGTCACGCCTTATGGTACGTTGCCAGGAGGTATTACAATCGGCAGATTATATTGAACAGTTGCTTGCCAACTATACCCCTTCATCACTTCCAAGACCCGACTATACAACTACATTACAGAGCGAGAAATTATCCATTGGCCTAATTGAAGGTTGGCGTGGCGAAATTTGCCATGTCGCCATTACCGACAAGGAGGGAGCAATAGTCACATACAAGGTAAAAGACCCTAGCCTACACAACTGGTTGGGACTTGCCATTGCTGTACGCAGTGAGGGTATTTCAGACTTCCCAATTAACAACAAGAGTTTCAATCTTTCGTACTGCGGCCACGATTTATAATAGTTAATAGTGTAAATATTATGATATTCCCTAAAATAAAAGTTCTGCATAGCCACGGCTGGCAATACATACCCAACTTGAATGAGGTTGAACTTACCGAGGAGTTTAAAGGTCGCCCTATTCTCACCACTACGGCAGACATGCGCGACGTGGAGGCAGCAGCCGAATTATGCCCCACAAAGGCGATCTCTGCACAGCCTTTTACATTAGACTTGGGTCGATGCCTGTTTTGCGGTGAGTGCGCTCTGAGAGCACCTCAAAACATTCAATTTACAAACGACTACAAGATTGGCTCTGCATCACGCGAAGCTCTTGTTATTAAACCTGGTGATAAGCGAGTAGAGTTTTGTCCCGACCAAGTGAGAGAGGTGATTTACAAGATGTTTGGTCGTGCCTTGAAACTCAGACAGGTGTCGGCAGCAGGCGATGCATCGGTCGAAATGGAGTTGAATGCTTCGGGCAATGTAAACTTCGATTTCGGTCGCTATGGAGTGGAGTTTGTTGCTTCACCCCGTCATGCCGACGGAGTGGTTATCACAGGCCCTATATCACAGAATATGGCTGAAGCATTGGAGATATGCTACCAATCAATCCCTGAGCCCAAGTTAGTCATTGTTTGTGGTTCGGAAGCTTGCTCGGGAGGCTTGTTCTCTGAGAGCAAGGCTATAAATCGTGAGTTCTTAAATAAATATAAGGTAGAGTTATGGCTTCCGTGAACTCCCACTCATCCTATGACGTTTATTGATGGAGTGATGAATCTGTTACGCCTAAAACAGCGATAAACTCAGCCCTTCATAAAGGTTAATTCACCCACAAATTTAGGTAATTGACCCCTCATGGCAGACTACTTGTGCAACTATCATCGTTATATTTGCACAAGCAGAAAGCTATAAATAAAAACATTTAAAGTTATGAAAAAGTCAATTATTATCTCGATTATCGCACTACTTATTAGCGTAGTGTCTTTTGCTCAGAATACAGCTCACAAGTCAAAAGAGCACAAAGCACCATCGGTTGAACAAATTGCAAAGTTCAATGCTGACCATCAGCGCAAGGTTCTTAATCTAAATGATACTCAGTATCAGAAATTGTATAAACTATATCTTAAGCAAGCGAAGAAACAGAAAGCTCAGATGGCTAAGATGAAGAAGGAGCATGAGAAGATGAATGCTCAACTTAAAAAGATCTTTACAGCAGAGCAGTGGGTTAAGTATGAAAAGATTCAAAAACGTAAGATGCAGAATTGGAGAAAGAACGCACAGCGTCCTACCAAGCCAGGTATGCGTCCTGCTAATGGCTCATCTGCAAGACCTATAAAAGGCCCTACGATTGAGAAACCCGAGAGCCGCCGCAATAATATGTATTTAGAGAAATAGTTTTCAATAAACTATCAATGTAATAAAAATAGGTTGTTCAACATCAGTTGAACAACCTATTTTCTTAATCGTAGCAATAATTACTCTGCTGAGATAGCCTCGCTTGGGCATACGCCTGCGCAAGTACCGCAGTCGATACACTTATCAGGATCGATAACATAGATATCACCTGCTGAGATAGCCTCAACTGGACACTCGTCAATACAAGTACCGCATGCTACGCATGCATCTGAAATTTTGTAAGCCATAATTTTATTTATTTTATGTGTGTTTATTATGTTGTCTTATGCAAATATAACTCTTTATTTGATAATATCAAAACCTGTATAAGGAACAAGTACCTCTGGGATGCGGATACCCTCGGCAGTCTGGTTATTCTCAAGCAACGCCGCAACGATACGTGGCAATGCCAATGAAGAACCATTCAAGGTATGTGCCAACTGGGTCTTTTTATCAGCTCCGCGATAACGAAGTTTCAAGCGGTTAGCCTGGAAAGACTCGAAGTTTGATACTGACGACACCTCCAACCAACGCTTCTGCGCCTCTGAATATACCTCAAAATCGTATGTAAGAGCCGATGTGAACGACATATCTCCACCACACAGACGCAGGATACGATATGGCAAACCGAGCGAAGCAACAATCTTCTCAACGTGAGCAACCATACCATCCAAAGCCTCATAAGACTTCTCTGGCAAAGCCAACTGCACGATCTCAACCTTATCGAACTGGTGAAGGCGGTTCAAGCCACGCACATCCTTACCATAAGAACCAGCCTCACGACGGAAGCAAGGAGTATAAGCGGTCATCTTCACAGGGAACTCCTTCTCGTCGAGGATGACATCGCGGAAGATGTTGGTCACAGGCACCTCGGCGGTTGGAACGAGGTAGAAGTTATCAGCCGTAGCGTGATACATCTGACCCTCCTTGTCAGGCAACTGACCAGTACCGAAACCTGAAGCCTCATTCACCATCACTGGCACCTCAACCTCCTGATAGCCAGCCTCGGTGTTGCAATCGAGGAAGTAGTTAATCAAGGCACGCTGCAAACGAGCACCCTTGCCCTTATATACTGGGAAACCAGCACCTGTGAGCTTCACGCCCAGGTCGAAATCAATGATGTCGTACTTTGAAGCCAACTCCCAGTGTGGAAGTGGGTTCTCTGGAAGCTCCGAGTAGTTCTCAACGAGCTTTACCACCACGTTGTCCTCGGCTGTGCGACCCTCAGGAACAATCTCCGATGGGAAATTTGGCAACAACACAATCTGCGCCTGCAACTCGTCCTGTGCCTTCTGGTGATCTGCCGAAAGTTCTGCCGAGCGAGCCTTCAATTGAGCCACCTGCTGCTTCATAGCCTCAGCCTCATCGCGCTTGCCCTGACCCATCAGCATACCAATCTGCTTGGCAGCCTTGTTCTGCTCTGCGAGGCAGTTGTCGAGCTCCGCCTGAATAGCCTTACGCTTGTCGTCGAGCTCCTCAATCTTTGCAATAATTGGAGCAGCATCCACACCCTTCTTTGCAAGGCGTGCGATAGCCAACTCTTTATCATCTCTTAATTGCTTTAGTGTAAGCATATTCTTCGTCTTTTTGGTTATAATGCGCAAAGTTAGCAAAAATCTTTGTTCGTTATCCTCATTTGGGGATGATTTTTCATCTTTTACACTCCCCAAGGCGATTTTTTGCATATTCTTTACTACTTTTGCAAGAGTAAACCATTGAGGCGTATGCGATATATCGAGCTTTTATCTCCTGCAAAGGACTTTACGGCGGCTGTGGCGGCTATCGACCACGGCGCAGATGCTGTATATATGGGTGCTTCGCGTTTTGGTGCTCGTCAGGCGGCGGGAAACTCCCTTGACGACATTGCACGCGTGGCGGAGTATGCTCATCGCTTTGGCGCACGCCTGCACTGCACGCTCAACACAGTGCTTTTTGATGATGAGTTGCAGGATGCCGAGCGAATGGCACGAGAGCTTATCTCGGCGGGAGCAGACGCCCTCATAGTGCAGGATATGGCTCTGCGCGAGATGAATCTGCCAATTGAGATGCACGCCTCAACACAGGTGGGCAACACCACTCCCGAAGGGGTTAAGTTCCTTGAAGAGTGTGGCTTTGCACGCATCATCCTGGAGCGTTCGCTTTCGTTAGAGGAGATTCGCAATATTTGCGCAGCAACCTCTGCCGAGGTGGAGTGTTTCGTTCACGGCGCGATATGCGTGGGACACAGCGGTCGCTGCTTCCTTTCACGCACAACATCTGCGCGAAGCGGCAACCGAGGCGAGTGTTCGCAGCCCTGCCGACTGCCATACGACCTTTTGGATAGTCACGGGAACAAGATAATCACAGGCAAGCACCTGCTCTCGGTAAGGGATATGGATCTATCGGACGAGTTGGAGCTACTGATGGATGCGGGTATTACATCGTTTAAGATTGAGGGACGACTCAAGGATGTGCGTTACATCAAGAATGTGGTGAGCCACTATCGTCAGCGCATTGACAATATACTTGCTCGTAGGACAGACATCGTTCGCCCATCGGTTGGCACAAGTAGGATAGAGTTCACCCCCAATCCCGCAAAGAGTTTTACGCGTGGTGCTTCCACCTATATGCTCCACGGCAAGTCATCGGGTGTGGCATCGTTCGACACCCCAAAAGCCGTTGGCGAATACATTGGCGAGATAAAGAACATTTCACGACGAGGCTTTACGCTCAACCAGGCTGCTGACCTTGCGGCGGGAGATGGCATCTGCATCATTACAAAAGATGGTATCAGCGGCACAAACATAAACGCTGTAAACGGCTCAACGATAGAGCCAAACCGAATGGATGGCATAGTTGCAGGAGCAGCGGTTTACCGCAACTACGACCACCGCTTCACACTCTCGCTCGACCGCAGTCGCACTCGTCGCACAATAGAGGCTACGGCCCAGCTGACTCTCTCTGCGGAGGGTTGCCGCCTGACAATAAAGGACGAGCAGGGCATTGAGGTAAGCGTTGAACGCAATGAGCCTCTATTGTCAGCCAACAACCCCGAAAAGATGCTGCAGACCGCCCAGAGACAGATCGAGAAGAGTGGTGACACGATATTCTCAATCACGAAGGTCGAAGTCATCGGCAGTGAGAATTTCGCCCCCGCATCACTTCTTAGCGATATGCGTCGTGAGGCGTTGGAGCTACTCACCGAGGCACGCATCTCAGCACCCCGTCACCACAAGATTATCCCAGATGATGGCTCGGCACGCTACCCCTACCATATAGTTTCGCGTTACGAGAATGTAACAAACTTACTTGCCGAAAAGTTCTACCGCAAACACGGCGTTGTAGAGATTGAGCCCGCACTGGAACTTATGCCTACACAGGGCGAGAGGGTGATGATTTCAAGCTACTGCATACGCCGCGAGATTGGTGAATGTCTGAAACAGAATCCTACACTCAAGGGCGACCTATACATCGAGCATGGCACGGCACGCTACCGTCTGGAATTCGACTGCAAGCGATGCCTGATGAGCCTCATAGACCATTCGCAACAAAAATAGAAAACACACAATATGACACAGTTGCTTACACCTACATTCCCCGATTACGAGCTCATTGACTCGGGCGACTTCGAGAAGCTGGAGCGCTTCGGAGCATACATCACCCGCCGTCCTGAGCCACAGGCTATCTGGCACAAGTCACTGCCAGAGAATAAGTGGCGCGAGTTGGCGCACGCCTCGTTCATGCGCACATCGGCGTCAAAGAGCGACGAGCGTGGTGAGTGGCAACGCAAGGCCAGTATGCCCGACCGTTGGACCATGGAGTATTGTTACAAGGGTATGCACCTGACTATGCGACTTGGCTTGACATCGTTCAAGCATGTGGGAATCTTCCCCGAGCAGGCTGCAAACTGGAATTTCATCTACGACCGCATCGAGGCTCTGAAGGCTGACGGCACAATACCAAAGGTGCTCAACCTATTCGCCTACACGGGTGGTGCTACACTTGCTGCACGTGCCGCTGGGGCCGACGTGACACACGTCGATTCGGTGAAACAGGTAGTTACCTGGTCACGCGAGAACATGGAGCGTAGTGGATTGGAAGGCGTACGCTGGATTGTAGAGGATGCCCTGAAGTTCGTCAATCGTGAGGTGCGACGTGGCAACCGCTATGATGGCATAATACTTGATCCACCAGCATACGGTCGCGGCGCAAACGGCGAGAAATGGGTATTGGAGGAGAATATCGGCGAGATGTTGGAGTGTTGTGCAAAGCTGCTTGACCCCGACAAGGGTTTTCTGGTACTTAACCTCTACTCTATGGGCTTATCGGCACTGCTCTCACGCACAGCGCTGCGTCAGGCTTTTGGCTCAACGGGTAAAGAAGAAGCAGGAGAGTTATACTTCGCTGACCTCAACGGCAAGGAGCTTCCACTGGGTACGTTTTGCAGATTTAGTCGAAAATGAGAAAATTTGTTGAGCTATTCCTCTCGTTCCTAAAGATAGGACTCTTTACATTTGGCGGAGGATATGCCATGATACCTATAATAGAGCGTGAGGTGGTTACTCGCCACCACTGGATTGAGGAGCGTGAGTTCTTCGACCTGCTGACGCTGGCGCAATCGGCCCCAGGGCCTATATCGCTCAATGCTTCGGTCTTTGTGGGATACAAGATGTATGGCTACCGAGGAGCTTTGGCAGCCCTGATGGGAGTTGCTCTACCCTCGTTTATAATACTACTTACAGTCGCAATATTCTTCTCGCAGATAAGAGAAAACCCCATAGTCGATGCAGCCTTCAAGGGCATGCGACCCGTAGTTGTAGCTCTGATGTTTGCCCCGGTTGTGGGACTTGCCAAGGGCATGAAGTGGTGGGCCATGGCGATAGCTGCGGCGGTAGCATTGGCTGTGTGGCACTTCGGCTTCTCGCCCATCTATCTGCTCATTGCAGCAGCCGTAATAGGTCTGTTGTGGGCAGCACGAAAAGGGAAGGAGGTTACAAAATGATTTACCTACAACTATTCATAAGCTATCTGAAAATAGGATTCTTTGGCTTCGGAGGTGGCTATGCCATGCTCTCGCTCATACACAACGAGGTGGTGATGCAGAACCAGTGGCTCACAAACGAGGAGTTCACCAACATCGTGGCCATATCGCAGATGACACCCGGACCCATAGCCATCAACTCGGCAACATACGTAGGATATACCGTAGCGGGATTCTGGGGAGCGGTGGTGGCTACGTTGTCGGTATGCCTGCCTGCGCTGACGCTGATGATTCTCATCACACGCTTCTTCCTGAAGTTAAAGGACAACATCTACATGAAATCGACCATTGCGGCCATGCGCCCTGTGGTGATGGGTATGATTCTCTCGGGCGCAATGCTGCTGTTGTTTCCTGCATCTGACGAAGGCTCAAGCTTTATCGATGACTGGAGCTGGGTTCTGTTTGGCATTGCCCTCATAGCTTCGCTAAAGAAAGCAAACCCCATCATGCTGATTGTGCTATCGGCAGTGGCAGGAATCGCCATATACTACCTACCCACATTAAGCCCCTTAACAAACTGATTGAGCTTGAAGTGTTTGCATAGATTCTTCTCGGTGATGCACTCTCCATTATAACGCACACCCTTCAATGTGATATCCTCGATTGTGTGACTTTCGTCCCATCCCTTGATGACACTCGGCTGTGCTTGAGTGCCTCGATAATGCACGTTGCGTACCGTGATATTACGTGCCGCACGCCCACGACTGTTGTACTTACCATAATCAAACGACATCACCACACCTCCACGTATATCCTCCACATCAATATTCTCGAAGAGTATATTCTCAAACTCACCCTCATCGGATATCATAACAGCCATAGCACCACGCCATGGGTCATTCGCCTCACGGTTCTCGAGTATTGTGGAGTGTTGAAATCGGACATCATATATCTTATGATTAACAGCCTCAGGACCCACCAGAAAATTGTGTGCGCAGTCAGCCCATAACACGCAGTCACGCATCGTTACATCATACGTATTATTCATACCACTCCACCAATTAAAGGCCTTGAGCGAGATATTGTCATCGTAGTTGCGCAGTAGAGAGTTCTCCACCACCACATGACGCGTATTACACAAATCCACACCGTCGGAATTTATCATCCAACCTATCTGCTTTACGTTGTCGATATGCACACCCTCACACTCTAAAAAGCGCAGTGTCCATGAAGGCGAGTCACGAAACATTACACCCTCAATCTCCACATTTCGACAATACTCCATATTCACCAACACATCACGCGTATGTTCACCATGATCGGCTCTCGAGCCGCAAAAGATACCACGTCCTGCAACCCTGATATCGTGTGCTGCTGAGGCTCGCAGCTGACCATAAACCACTGCTCCCTCATCCAAAAAGAGCGTCTGTCCCGACTTAAGCCATAATTCACCAACCTCATACTCACCCCTACCAAAGTAGAGTACACTATTATCCAAGGGGCAATCTGCAGGCTTATCGGGCAAAATGAAAATATTACTTGAGCGGTCGCCATCAAACTCCACCGATACCTTCTCGCGTGGAGAACGAAGTGTGAACTCAACCGTATTGGAATCAATGCGACGAGGCTTTATACGGTAGGACGAGGGACGTATTTCAACTCTCTCAAATGGTACCCCCAAACGTCTCACCCTAACCTTAACGGGATGCTGGAAATCATCGGTAAACATAACAAAGCCCATGACCTTGCGCTCAACACCCACAAAATCACGATGATTGGCTAGATGGCAATCGTAGTTAGATGTCAAAGCCCCATATACATGCTCACTACGCCACTGCCCATCCCTATACAATTCTACCTCATAATCCTTATTTTGCAGACGCTCATACATAGGATTTTGGGGGTTATCCTGCGAAACCCAGCGAGACTGCGCCACAGACGCGACACACAAAAGCGCACATAGTAGCGTGAAAATATGTTTCATAAGTTATGATTTACTCCTCGTACAACAGATATTTTCTTCTAAGTAACTTGAACTGCTCGACATCATCTTGCCACATGGCACGTATCTCATCGGCTGACTTGCCCTCGATAATCATCTCCTTGACATAATCAACACCCGTTAGGAGCAAGAACATGCGGGTAAAAAACTTTTCTCCCATGGCCAGGTTGTGGTAGGCATCTATAACATATTCGAGGTTGAAGCCCCCGGCAATAACCGCCTCATCGTCCAGGCCTCGCAAATCAACACCATAGCATTTTTGGTCTTTGAGCGGAGGATTCTTCGCTCCGGCACGCGACTCAGGCGTGAACGAGAACTCGGCACCTTTATACGATGGATGTCCGTAGCACTCAAACGGGAAATCAGTACCTCGACCCAGCGAACATACGGTACCCTCAAACAGACAGGTAGATGGATAGAGATATATAGAGTGTTGCGTAGGCAGATTGGGTGATGGAGCAATGGGAAGCGTGTAACGGCTCTGGTGGGTGTAATTCTCGCACTTCACCACCTGCAACGAACAATCTTTCGACCACCCCTCACCTTTTGCCATCAGGGCTATCTCGCCCATCGTAAGTCCATGCACCACGGGAATAGGCAGAGCGCCCACACCCGACTTATACTTCTCCATATCAAGCACAGGTCCATCGACATACATTCCATTGGGGTTGGGACGGTCAAGCACCACCACCTCGCAACCGAAGTCGGCACATGCATCCATCATGCGCACCATACTTATGTAATAGGTATAGAAGCGCAGACCCACATCCTGCATATCCACCAGCAGAATATCGAACGCCTGCATCTTATCATCCGAAGGACGCTTGGCGTTGCCGTCGTAGAGCGACCAGATAGGCACACCGGTCTTCTCATCCACCGAGTTCTTAACGTGTTCACCTGCATCGGCACCACCTCTGAAGCCGTGCTCGGGCGAAAAGATACCAACAAGGTTTATCTTTTCAGCTACAAGCATATCCACCAGGTGCTGCTCCCCAACCATAGCTGTGTGATTGGCCAACACTGCCACTCGCCTGCCCTCAAGATTAGGAAGATACTCCTCGGTGCGCTCGGCACCCACTTTGATAGGTTTTGGTTGCTCCTGCGCCTGACACGAGAGGCAGAGGAGGATAATAAGTAATAAAAATATTTTCTTAACCATAGTTGTATAATCACAGAAGTGACGGATTAAACTCCATCACTTCCTCCATATTGCATCAAATATTCCTTAATGAAATTATCTATTTCGCCATCCATAACAGCCTCAACATTAGAAGTCTGAAAACCTGTGCGGTGGTCCTTCACGCGCCTATCGTCGAATACATAGGAGCGAATCTGCGAACCCCACTCGATACGTTTCTTAGTAGCCTCCAAAGCCTGTTGGGTAGCCATTCGCTTCTCCATCTCGCGCTGGTAGAGTTTCGAGCGTAGGATACGCATAGCATTGGCGCGGTTGTCAAGTTGGGAACGGGTCTCCATATTCTCGATAAGGTACTCGATTGGCTCGCCTGTGTCGGGGTCCTTGCTGTGGTAGCGCAAGCGCACTGCCGTTTCGACCTTATTTACATTCTGACCTCCTGCACCACTCGCACGGAAGGTGTCCCACTCGCAGTCCGCAGGGTTAATCTTTATCTCGATTGTATCATCCACGGCGGGAGACACAAAGACCGAGGCGAAGGTTGTCTGACGCTTGTTGTTGGCATTGAAGGGCGAAAGGCGCACCATACGATGCACGCCATTCTCACTTTTCAGGTAGCCATAGGCGTAGTCGCCCTCAATCTCCAGAGTGCAGGACTTCACGCCCACCTCATCACCCGCCTGATAATCCATCATGCGGTATTTGTAGCCATGAGCATCACACCAGCGTGTGTACATACGCAGTAGCATCGATGCCCAGTCCAAGGCCTCGGTACCGCCAGCGCCAGCATTGATGTCCATAATGGCACCCATCTTATCCTCCTCCGAGCGGAGCATATTACGAAGTTCCAGAGCCTCAATAAGTTCAATAGTACGAGCATATTGAAGCTCCATTTCCTGCTCCGAAGCTAGCTCGGCTGCAACAAATTCAGGCATAAGCTGAATCTCCTCAACAGCTTTAACCACAGCGTCATAATCCACCACCCACGACTTTATTGACGCCACCTTGCGCAACTGCTTCTGCGCCTCGGCCGCATCGCTCCAAAAGGTGGGGTCTTGAGTCTTCTCCTCCTCGTTCTGGAGGTCTATTCTTCGCTGAGCGATGTCAAAGACACCTCCCCAACGAATCCTGTCGTCTTATAGCTTCTTTAATCTGGTCGTCTGTAATCATATCTGTTTCTGCTATTTTACCGTAGTCATTCTTAATACCGTAGTCCCAGCCTATGGCATTCGCCATTGTTCAAGTGTTACCTATCCCCCTAAATCCCCCTTTCTGTAAAGGGGGACTTGGGTCGCTAAAGCTCCGAAGGGGAGGGATTAGCGTAGTCCGTTTCATGGTTTCATGGTTTCATGGTTTCATGGGCATACATAGTGAAACCTTCGAAACCCAAAACTTCTTATGATTAGGCTAATAGATGTAACCTAAAAATTGTATAACAAGAGCTATTTTGAAGCTGCTCGCAGTCTGCAAAACTACTATCGACCTAAGCGTGTACTATTTTTGAGGAAATTTTGTTTCAAACCTTGCAACCCCAAAAACTTCTTATGATTAGGCTATTTTGAGGCTGGTCGCAGATTGAGGGTGCGGAGCATACTTAAGTGTATGTGAGCAACCCGAAATCAAGCCAGATGCCAAAAGAGCCAATCAGAAGGAGTTTTTACTCTATCTCCCAATCAACGCCGTCCTTACGGTCCTTCACGCGGATACCGATTGCGGTGAGTTCGTTACGAATCTTGTCAGATGTTGCCCAATCCTTGTTTACCTTAGCATCCTGACGCACGGCGAGAATCATATCTACCACTTTCTTAAGCATATCGCCACCACCTGCTGCGCCTTCCTGCTTCTCGTTTCTTAAACCGAGAATATCGAATGTATAGAGGTCGAAAATTCGCTTCAACTCAGCCAAATCAGCCTCCGAAATAGTAGCCTTACCCTCAGCAATCTGGTTTATAACACGCACATAGTCGAACATCGCCGAAATAACCATTGGCGAGTTCAAATCGTCATCCATAGCCTCGCGGCAACGCTTCTCCAGGTCAGCAACCACAATACCCTCCGACGTAGTAGCAGAGGCCTTAAGCTTACCCATAGTCTCCACGCCCTTCATCAAACGGTCGAGACCCTTCTCGGCAGCCTGCAATGCGGCGTTAGAGAAATCGAGCGTAGAACGATAGTGCGCCTGAAGAATAAAGAAACGGATAGTCATAGGCGAGTATGCCTGCTCCAGCTTAGCGTGTGTACCGGCAAATAGTTCCTCCATAGTAATGAAGTTACCGTATGACTTACCCATCTTCTGACCATCGATAGTAATCATATTATTGTGCACCCAATAACGTGCTGAGTCCTTACCCAGCGCTGCTGTGGCCTGTGCAATCTCGCACTCATGGTGAGGAAACATCAAATCCATACCACCACCGTGGATATCAAACTGCTCGCCCAAGTATTTGCACGACATAGCCGAGCACTCCATATGCCAGCCAGGGAAACCATCAGACCAAGGCGATGGCCAGCGCATAATATGCTCGGGCGAAGCCTTCTTCCACAACGCAAAGTCATAGGAATGGTGCTTGTCGCTCTGACCGTCGAGATCGCGTGTATTGGCTACAATATCGTCGAGATTGCGACCAGAGAGTTTACCATAATGGTAATCCTTGTTGTACTTCTCCACATCGAAGTAAACCGAGCCATTAGACTCATAGGCGTAGCCTGCATCTAAAATACGCTTCACGAAGTCAATTTGCTCGATGATGTGACCCGATGCGTGAGGCTCGATCGAAGGTGTAAGAACATTAAGTTGCTCCATAGCCTTGTGATAGCGCTCTGTATAGTAGTGCGCCACCTCCATAGGCTCCAACTGCTCCAGACGTGCCTTCTTTGCAATCTTATCCTCGCCCTCATCGGCATCATGCTCAAGGTGACCTACATCGGTGATGTTGCGTACATAACGCACCTTGTAGCCCAAAGCTTTCAGATAACGGAACATAAGGTCGAAGGTGATCGATGGTCGAGCGTGACCAAGATGTGGATCGCCATAAACGGTAGGACCGCAGACGTACATACCCACTCTGCCCTCGTTGAGTGGCTCAAAGAGTTCCTTGCGACGCGAGAGCGTATTGTATAAAACAAGTTTCGATTCCATAGTATTGATATTTTTTACAAAGGTAAGGGTTTTTCGTCTGTTTTGCAATAGGAGGTAGAAAGTTTCAAGCCACAGCATCACTCTTCCTCTCACAAAATCCCAAATAACTATGGTTATTTGTTGCAAAATATCTATCTTTGTGGATTGGAAAACATAAAACGTGCAACAATGAAGGTTTTAACAACAATTCTCTGCATGGTGCTATTTACTATTATTGGCATAGCACCAGCGCAGGCACAAGATATTACACTAAGGTTCAACGACCACCATCGCTTTAAGATTGTGCAGTTCACCGACATACATTGGAAATGGGGCAAGCCTGCCTCGAACGAGGCTCACGAACGCATGGCCGAAGTCCTCGATGCAGAGAAACCCGACCTGGTGGTATTCACAGGAGATCTGGTATTCTCGAAGCCCGCACGCGAATGTCTGGACAAGGCATTACAAGCTACCCTTGAACGCGGCATACCCTTTGCTGTGACATGGGGTAACCACGACGATGAGCATGACCTCACACGCAAAGAACTAACCGACTACCTAACCACAAAGCCTGGCAACCTGACCACAACTACCGAGGGTATTTCGGGTGTAACAAACTATACGCTGACCATCAAGTCAAGCAACGGAGAACGCGATGCAGCGCTACTCTACATCTTCGATAGCAACTCCTACTCGTCTTTGAAGCAGAGCAAGGGCTACGACTGGATTAAGTGGGACCAGGTAGCATGGTATCGCAAGCAAAGCGAGCAATTCACCGCTGCCAACGACGGCGTGCCTATGCCTGCGCTAGCATTCTTCCACATACCTCTACCCGAATTCCACGAGGCCACACTCGGACCAGATGCCTTCATGGTGGGTACACGCAAGGAGAAGGTATGCTCGCCCGAGATCAACTCGGGTCTTGCTGCAGCAATGCTTGAAGCGGGTGATGTTATGGGTGCATTTGTAGGTCACGACCACGTGAACGACTATATAACCTCATGGCGAGGTATACTACTCGGCTATGGTCGCTTCACAGGCGGAGCAACCGTGTATAACAACATTCCCAAGGGTAATGGAGCGCGCATAATTGAGCTCACTGAGGATAGCCGCACCATAAAGACCTGGATACGCATCAAGGAGGGAAAGATTATCAACGAGGTTGACTTCCCTGCCGATACGAAGTAACATTTTAGAAATGTGATTTTCAGTAATAACTTTAAAGTTTGATTTTAATACACTTAACTAAACAACTATGGATTTCAAACGTTGGGATAGAATCATCGGCTGGTGCGTATTTGCCATCGCCGCTGCGACATATCTTTTGACGATGGAGCCCTCGTCGAGCCTTTGGGACTGCGCCGAGTTCATCGCCACATCTTACAAACTGGAGGTAGGACACCCTCCCGGAGCACCACTCTTCATGCTCATGGCTCGCATAGCTACTATGTTCGCGCCAAACTCCTACTACGTACCGCACATGGTAAATGGTATGAACTGTCTGGCAAGTGCATTCTGCATACTATTCCTCTTTTGGAGCATCACACACCTAGCACGTCGCATATTCACCAGAGAAGGTCGCCAAATGAACCGAGGTGATAAAATTGCAATTCTGGGTGCAGGTAGTGTGGGTGCATTGGCCTACACCTTCACCGATACATTCTGGTTCTCGGCTGTAGAGGGTGAGGTATATGCACTCTCGTCGATGTTTACAGCCCTGGTAGTATGGCTCATGCTCAAGTGGGAGGAGCAGGCTGATGAACCTCATTCGTCGCGTTGGATAGTACTCATTGCTTACCTTATGGGACTATCAATTGGAGTACACATCTTGAACCTGCTGACCATACCTGCACTGGTATTCATCTACTATTTCAAGCGCTACAAGTCAATAACATTCAAAGGCGTATGTTTAGCCACATTGGTTGCGCTGGCTATTTTAGGCTTTATAAACGGCATCATCATCCCTTACACTGTATATTTTGGAGCCATGATTGATTTGTTTGCCGTAAACTCATTGGGCTTACCCGTAAATACAGGTATTGTGATCTTTGTTCTTGCCTTGCTGGGAGCATTAGGCTGGGCTATTGTGCGCACCCACCGTGCGGGCAAGAGACTCCTAAACCTAGCTTTGGTGTGCACTACGATGATTCTGATAGGTTTCTCGTCATACGCTACGGTGACTATCCGTGCCTTGGCGAACCCACCGATGAACAGTAACAACCCCAACAATCCTCACGCGTTACTTTCGGTTCTAAATCGTGACCAATATGGTAACAGACCGCTGATTTATGGTCAATACTACTCTTCGCCTATTGACGACTACGTAGAGAGTGAATCCTACCACTACAATGCACAAACTAAGCAGTACGACAAAATAGTAACACTGACAGGATACACCTACCCTTCCGAGTTTAAGCACATCTTCCCCCGCTTGTGGAATACCGCCAAGGGCGAGGCCGCATATAAACCTTGGGCTGCCTACCGCACACGCATTGACGTGATGCGCGACCAGGAGGGTAACGTCATTACCGACGAGCAAGGTCGTGCCATGCGAGGTGAAGTGTTGGACTTTGGACGCACGGTTTATGATGATGTTACGGGAGAGACCTTCATCGAGCCCACATTCGGTGAGAATCTCTACTATTTCTTCACCTACCAGCTGAACTATATGTATTGGCGTTATTTCCTTTGGAATTTCGTAGGACGCCAGGACGATATACAAGCAAGCGACAATACCATATTGCATGGCAACTGGCTCTCAGGCATCAACGTTTTAGACGAGGCATACCTCGGTCCCCAAAGTGAGTTGCCAAGTGAGATGGCCAACAACCCTGCTCGCAACACATACTTCTTCCTGCCATTTGTTTTGGGATTATTGGGACTTATCTACCAACTCAACCGCGATCAAAAGAACTTCTCGGTGGTGATGTGGTTGTTTGTGATGATGGGTATTGCATTGGTGGTATACTTCAACACCTGCCCTTCCGAGCCTCGCGAACGTGACTACGTATATGCAGGCTCATTCTACGCCTTTTCAATATGGATAGGTTTGGGCGTATTGGCACTCTACGACATAGTCAATTTCATTATACGTCGCGATGCTACAACTTCGGCCATAGCTGCTACCATAGTAGCTCTTGCCGTGCCAGGCATTCTGGCTGCTGAAAACTGGGACGACCACGACCGTAGCGGCCGCACCATGGCACGCGACATAGGCTGGAACTATCTGCAATCTCTGCCCCAGAACGCCATAGTCATAAACTACGGCGACAATGACACCTTCCCACTATGGTATAATCAGGAGGTGGATGGAGTACGCACCGACGTAAGAATTATGAACTCGAGCTACCTGGGCGGCGAGTGGTATATCGACGAGATGAAGACCCGCGCCAACGAAGCTGCAGGAGTACCATTCTCGCTACCCGCAAGCAAGTACTCATTCGTAAATGACTTCCTGCCTATTGCCGACCGCGTGAAGCGCGTCATCGACGGCAAGGAGCTCATGCAGTTTATCGCACGTGAGGACGAAGCAACCAAAATACAACTCTCCGACGGCTCGCTGATGGACTACATCCCTGGTCGCCACATAGCCATACCCGTAAACAAAGACAACGCCATAGCCGCAGGCATCGTCAAGGAAGAGGATAGAGATTTAATGGTCGATACTGTATATATAAATATATCGGAGCGCAAGCGTTCTGTCGAGAAGAGCGAGATGATGTTGCTCGACCTATTGGCAAACTTCGACTGGAAGCGTCCTATATGTTTCACACAAGTATATATCTTGCAGGACTTCGGCTTGCTGGATTACTTGCAATTTGATGGCTACGCCTATCGTCTTGTACCAATCCTCACGCCTTACAAATCATCTTGGGAGATTGGTCGCATCGACACCGAGTGGGCCTACCCGCGCTTGATGGAGACATTCCGCTACGGCAATCTCGCTAACGAGGATGTTTTGGCAGACCACTTCGTGCAGTACAATCTCTCGGCATCGAAGGCTAGGGAGGGTTTTGCACGTGTAGCCAAGCAACTCATTGCCCAAGGACGTGACGCCGAGGCTTTGGCAGCTCTGGATAGGGGTTTGGAGGTATTACCTGCGCCAAAGATTCGCTACACCGATGCCAACACCTACCCTTTCATCGAGGCATACTACGGCTTGGGTGAGTGGGAGAAGGGTGACAAGCTATTGACCGACTACGCCAACGTGTTGATTGAGTATATCGAGTATTACCTACTCTTCGATGGATACCAGGCAAACATGGTCGCTACCGAGATACAGGACAAGATGGACAGCCTATCAGAACTATACTACTTGGCAGCCTTCGCCAAGCGTGACGACATCATCAAGTGGCTCAACGAATACTACCGCACCTTCGGCTACACCGACGATGAACTGATAAAGCCAGGCGAAGAGGTCAGCGAGATTTTATCCTCGCCCGAAGTGACAATGTAACAAAAAAAGTGCAGACGAAATGGTCTGCACTTTTTTTTATACTGTGAGGGTTTCAAAAGTTTCATCGGTTGCACCCATGAAACCGTGAAACCGTGAAACCGTGAAACCGTTGTCATTGCAATTTAGCATTTCTGCTATATTGCCGTTACTACTCTTAT
Source organism: Alistipes sp. (assembly GCA_017631285.1). Classification (GTDB taxonomy): domain Bacteria; phylum Bacteroidota; class Bacteroidia; order Bacteroidales; family Rikenellaceae; genus Alistipes. Next base: position 5,642 of record JAGBTO010000009.1, on the reverse strand, counting down.
CGTTGTAATCACAGCCTATGGCATTCGCCATTATTAAAAGTCTGACCCTCCCCCTAATCCCCCTCCTCAGGTGGGGGACTTTGGTCGCTACGCTCCGGGGGAGAATATAAACGTAGTCTGTTTCAGCATTTCATGGGTGTGTAGCATGAAACCTTTGAAACCTGAAACCCAGATGAAAGAGCAAAGATGAAAGAGTAAACTCCTCCTCGCAATGACGTATTGATTGAGCCTATTCCCGTGTATCACTTATCTGCGACCAAACAAAACGCGGCAGATGCACCCGTAACGGGTGTTTTATTAAAAATGCCGTCTATAATTTTTCCGTCGTCACTTGTTTGCTACTGAATTAAACGCGGCAGATAAATTTTAGGATGCAGGGCGAAGCGGGAAATTTCCGTTGAAAAACGGAGAACTTTTCACGTATAAAAGTGCGCAACATCCGTTTTAGGAAATTTGCTGCTTTGCCCCCTAAAATTTATCACCGCGCGGTTTTGACTCCACCTTTTGGCGGCAAAAGGTGGAAGAAAGAAATTTTAATTTCTTAATGCAAAGACAACTGAAAATTAATCTTTACTCGATAAAAAATCAGGGTGCACAACCCGCAAGTTGCACACCCTATTGCTATAATATGGTATAACACCGAGTTACTTCACCATACCTGTGTAGTTGTGCGGAGTAATAACTCGCAACTCAGCCTTAACCTCCTCGCTAACATCCAGACCCTCAACAAACTCCTTAATAGTCTGTTCGGTGATGTGACCTCCCGTACGGGTAAGAGCCTTCAACGCCTCGTATGGATTTGGATAAGCCTCGCGACGAAGGATAGTCTGCATAGCCTCGGCTACAACAGCCCAGTTATCCTCCAAGTCTGCCGCCAGAGCAGCATCGTTCAAGATAACCTTGCCAAGACCCTTCTGCAACGATGCAAAGCCAATCAAGGTATGCGCCACAGGCACACCCACATTACGCAACACGGTAGAGTCGGTCAAGTCGCGCTGCATACGAGAGATAGGCAACTTGGCTGCCAAATGCTCATACACTGCATTTGCTACACCAAAGTTACCCTCGGCATTCTCGAAATCGATAGGATTAACCTTGTGTGGCATAGCCGATGAACCAACCTCACCTTTCTTTACCTGCTGGCGGAAGTACTCCATAGAGATATATGTCCACATATCGCGTGCAAGGTCGGTAAGGATGGTATTAATACGCTTCAAGGCGTCGAACGTAGCCGCAAGGTTATCGTAGTGCTCAATCTGAGTAGTATATTGTGCACGCACCAAACCCAAGGAATCAACAAACTTATTACCGAAATCAACCCAATCAATCTCAGGGTATGCCACATGATGAGCATTGAAACCTCCCGTAGCACCACCGAACTTAGCCATAGGCTCAACATCCTGCAAAAGGTCAATCTGACGTTCCAAACGCTCTACAAAAACCTTAAACTCCTTACCCAAGCGTGTAGGCGATGCAGGCTGGCCATGAGTGTGCGCCAACATAGGGACATCCTCCCACTGCTCTGCAAGCGAGTATATCTTGTCCAACAGCTCATTCAACGCTGGCAAATAGACATCAGCCAAAGCCTCCTCCAACAAAAGTGGAGTTGCAGTGTTATTGATATCCTGCGAAGTAAGACCAAAGTGTACAAACTCACGGTACTCGTTCAAGCCCAGAGCCTCCAGTTTCTCCTTCAAGAGATACTCCACAGCCTTCACATCGTGGTTGGTGACGCTCTCAATCTCCTTAACGTGGAGAGCATCTTCCATCGAGAACTCGGTGTAAAGCTTGCGCAACTCATCATAAGCCGACTTGGGTACACCTGCCAACTGTGGCAATGGAATCTCGCACAAAGCGATAAAATACTCAACCTCGACACGCACACGGTAGCGAATCAAAGCATACTCTGAAAAATAATCCGACAAAACAGACGTTACTTTATTATAACGACCATCGACTGGCGAAATAGATAAAAGTTGATGTGACATAATTAAAAATGTTTATTTGGGTGCTAATTTAACACTTTTTATCCACACTAGGAATATATACACCTTAATATTTACTATTTTTTTTGTATTTTTGCAGGCGTAACACCTATTATATATTGACTTTAACAACAAGAGTGAGATATGAATTTTTTATTCGCTATAATAGACTCGATCGTTGAATGGATTAGACGCAACCCTCTAACTTGCATGCTGCTGGTTATGGTTGCGGTATTTGCTCCATCGCTATTTGGTGCGATGTTTATAGCCATAGGCGTAATAGCACTATTATTATTGGCCATTCCAATAATAGGATTATTCAAACTACGTCGCATGAGCCGTCGCATGGAGGAACAATCACGCCAGCAGGGATTCGGTCAGGGCTTTAGTGGAAACAATTTCTCGGGGCAAAGCCACACTCGCTCTTCCAATGAAGGCGAAGTGAAGATTTATACAACCGACGAAGCTAACGAAAAACGCGTGAGCGACAATGTAGGTGAATATGTTGATTTTGAAGAAGTTAAAAACAAATAACACAACCAGCAGATGTTTAAACTTTTAGAATCCATAGGAAAGTACACCCTGCTGATGCAGAAGGTATTCTCGCGTCCTGAGAAGATGCCAATTTACCGACAACGCATCTTGCACGAAATGGAGGCTCTGGGACTGAACTCAATAGGACTCACCGCCATCATTTCAATTTTCATCGGCTCGGCAGTAACGCTACAAATGGCTATTACGTTGGAGTCTCCCTTTATTCCCCAATTTATGATTGGATATGCCACACGCGAGGTGATGATTCTTGAATTCTCGTCTACGGTGGTAGCGCTAATTTTGGCTGGTAAGGTTGGTTCGAATATTGCCTCGGAGATTGGCACCATGCGTATTACTGAACAGATTGACGCCTTGGAGATTATGGGTGTGAACTCAGCTTCATATCTCATCCTGCCCAAGATTGTTGCTACGGTGTTCTTCTTCCCATTCCTAGCAATCTTCTCAATGCTCATCGGCATTGGCGGTGGATATGGCATAGCCGTACTCACAGGCATCATGAACCCTATGGAGTACATCGACGGTCTGCGTTACTGTTTCTATACCAACGAGATAACATACGCCTTGACGAAGATGGTGTTCTTTGCATTTTTTATCACAAGCATATCGGCCTACTGTGGCTACTATGCCAAGGGTAACTCATTGGAGGTGGGCAAGGCTTCCACAAAAGCTGTGGTGGTAAGCTCCATCGTAATTATGATATGTAATCTTGTATTAACTCAAATCATCCGCACATGATAAAGGCTCAAAATATAGTAAAATCATTCGAGGGTCGCACCGTACTGAAGGATATATCGGTAGAGTTTGGCACAGGTCAAACAAACCTTATCATCGGCCGCAGTGGTTCGGGTAAAACGGTATTACTGAAATCTTTGGTAGGTCTGCATGATGTGGACCAGGGTGCTATATATTACGATGACGTATGTTTCTCCACACTTGATTTCCGCGCACGCAAAGCTATACGCAAGGATGTGGGAATGATCTTCCAAGGTGGCGCACTACTCGACGCCTCAACCGTAGCTGAGAATGTAAAGCTTCCCCTCGACCTCTTTACCGAGCAGTCGGAGGAGGAGAAGATGGAGCGAGTTAATCTCTGCTTGAAGCGAGTTAATCTTGACAACGCTCACAAGCTCTACCCCTCAGAGTTGAGTGGTGGCATGGTCAAGCGTGCAGCCATAGCACGTGCCATAGTTATGAATCCACGCTACCTGTTCTGCGACGAGCCGAACTCTGGTCTTGACCCACAGACATCAATTGTTATTGACAACCTCATTAGCGACATCACCAAGGAGTACAACATAACCACCATAATCAATACTCACGATATGAACTCGGTGATGGAGATTGGCGAGAAAATTGCATTCATCTACGAAGGCGAGAAGTGGTGGGAAGGTACCAAAGAGGATATTCTTCATGCCGAGAATCAAGAGTTGAGCGATTTCGTATTTGCCTCGGCAATGGCAAAACGAGCTAAAGCGCTGACCAAAAGATAAAACAAAGGGTTGTCCGACAAAATCGCGACAACCCTTTTTATTTGTAGTCATTATGTAAATTATCCAATATGTATGCTATTAAAAAAGTCTATTGACTTGCGGTTAAAATAGCTTTTATTATCAACATTGCACACATGCCCTGCATCGGGAACAACCTCCATCGACACCATATCGCCACCCTCTATCGCAGCCTGACGTGCCTGCGTAAGAAAAAGATGGTCATTCTCACCCATCATATAGAGCGTGGGAATCAAAATTTGACGGCTAAACAACTCTGCCATCTTTTGAGTTATGTCCTCACCCAACTTCATCCACTCAAGGAAAGAGTCAAAATTCAACTTCTGCGCACTACGCAAGAACAGGCTTTTTGACTTGGCATATTTTTTCTGCGGAATTATAAACTTGGCTATCAACCACTTCAGCAAGCGATAAGGAATTATGTTCTTAAACATGTCAACCAAGCGTATGAGCGTGCGCGTTTTGACGCTCAATTTTGTTACAGCCCCCGCTAACACCATACTCTCCACACGCTGAGGATACATCTCAGCAATAACTCTCACCACAATACTTCCAAGCGACAAGCCCATGAAGTGCGCCTTCTGAATTCCTTCTGCATCAACCACCTCGATTATTTGACGAGATGTCTTTTCGAAGTTTATGCCACTACACAATGCCTCACCTACCGAACCTCCATGACCAGCCAAATCGACAAGCAGAAGATTGAAATGACGAGCAAAATCAGGTACCTGACGAAACCACACTTCGATGCTTCCACCAGCACCATGCACCATCACTATCCAACGAGCATCGGGGCTATTTTTTATGACTTTATAATTCAGCATAATTCACATTCTCGGGCGCAAAAATACAAAAATATATTGATATTCAAAATTAACCTTTAAATATCAATCCACGATCTATCTTCAGCACCAAAACGGCACGATTGTCGCAACAGTCGTGCTACCACGGGCTCAAATATGAGACTGTGCGTTAGCAAATTGTTAAGTTTTACAAAAAATTGGCTCTTTTTGTCATAGAAATTTGCGTAATACTATTTTAATATATATTTTTGCGCTGTTAAAAAAGTAACAGAAGTTTTAATTTAATATAATCAAATCAAATTATGGCACAGATTAAGATTGGTATCAACGGTTTCGGACGTATCGGCCGTATGGTATTCCGTGCAGCTTGCACTCAGACAGAGAAGTATGACGTAGTAGGTATTAACGACCTTTGCCCAGTAGAGTACTTGGCTTACATGCTTAAGTATGACACAATGCACGGTCAGTTCGATGGTACTATCGATTACGATACAGAGAAGAGCCTTCTTATCATCAACGGTAAGGCTATCCGCGTAACTGCAGAGCGCAACCCTGAGGATTTGAAGTGGAACGAGGTTGAGGCTGAGTACGTAGTAGAGTCAACAGGTTTGTTCCTTACAGCTGAGAAGGCTGAGGCTCACATCAAGGCTGGTGCTAAGTACGTAGTTATGTCAGCTCCTGCATAGGATAAGACTCCTATGTTCGTATGCGGTGTTAAAAAGTTAACAAAGTTTCATTATTATAACAACTAAATCAAATTATGGCACAGATTAAGATTGGTATCAACGGTT
>JAGBTO010000096.1 GCA_017631285.1 Alistipes sp. | reverse complement strand
TGCCACCACGCTACTATATAGACATTATGCGTGCAGTCTATTTGAAAGGAACAACATTCGTAGAACTATGGCACAACTTTGCCGCTCTGGGTATCTTTGTTATTTTATTCAACACTCTTGCCGCAATAACATATAAGAAGCAAGCGTAAAATGATAATGGCGACCGTAATTAAAGGTAGTGTTCGGGCACTCTATTTTGATCAATAAGCCCCAATAAGCCCGGTGGCTTATTGGTCAAAATTAGTACATAAAATCGGGGCAATCGATTGATTTTTATATATTTACACTATTTGCGTTAGAAATGGATAAAAAGTTTGTTCAAAATGTGGGCATCGCACCCTCGTCAGACACGGCTACAGCGGGGGTAAACAGCGCTATTTTTCGCTAACTGCCATCGTCATTTAGCACTCCCGACGATTCACCGATCCACATCCCCTCAGAGTCTATATGAGGAGTATGTTAAGGGTAAACAAACCCTTGCAGAAATTGCCGAGCGACACGGTCTTTCAGTAAGTACTGTGCAGCGCAGAATGCGCCAAGTTCACACTACTCGCATTGTGTGTGTCGTCCTAAAAAAGTGTTACAGGATTTGATACAAAAATAATTTAAAAAATTTGAATTGCATCTATTTGTACAGCAAAAGAGTTACAGCTCTAAATTTTGGTTGAGGGTGAAATAGGGCGAAGAAATATTGCGTAACGACGATAAACAATGCTAAATGATATAATCAGTTAACACACAAGAAGCACTCAAAATGATCGCCTTGTGATAAAATGATTTATCATCGTTTGTTATTGGTAAGCAGATTTACTTGTCGATGTAGAATGTTAAGGTTATTGATAATAAGGGCCTTACGAAGTTGAGGTTCAAATAAGACCCAAATATTTGATAAACATTTAGCATAATTAAATAATATTATACAGTTTCTTAATTCATTGAGGACTCTGCTAATAATATAATTTTTAGTATATTTGTTGAGTTCCGTAAATGTAGATACAATGGGAAGTCAGATATGGACATACGAAAAATGTTACGAATTAGCCGCTAGTTGCAAAACTAGGGGTGAGATGAAGGCTAAATCAAATTGGGCGTATAGTAAAGCAAGAAAGGCTGGATGGATTCAGGATTATACATGGCTTAAAATTGTTACAAGAAAATGTAGCGGGTACTGGAATGACTATGATAGATGCAAAATAGAGGCGGCAAAATATCAGTCAATAACAGAATTTGCAAAAGCATGTCCAGCGGGCATAGCACAAGCTAGAAAGAATAACTGGTTGTTCGATTTTTTTAAGCCACAGACAAAATCCAAAGGTTACTGGAATGATTATGAGCGATGTTATAATCTTGCCCAGAAATGTCAAACAAGATCGGAATTTGCACGGCTTAATTCGTCAGCATATAGCTTTGCATGTAAAAATAAATGGATCGACTCCTTTGATTGGTTAATTGATGCTCGAGTATTTGATGATAAAAAAGTTGATTGTGTTTATGCATATGAGTTTATTGAACACAACTCTGTATATGTGGGAAGAACACTTATGCGAAGACGCGAAAAGAGAGATTTAGAGCACCGGTTTGGATATTACTTAAAAGATGGAATAAATCATCATAATCATCGCGATCGTGTCCTTAATTTTGCAAAGATTAATAATTGCAAAATTCCACAAATGCTCATTTTAGAGTCAGATTTGACAATACAAGAAGGACGTGACAGAGAGGACTATTGGGTAAATCAATACAAAAGTAAAGGCTGGAATATCCTTAATAAAGCAAAAACAGGTAAATATAGCAGCTCTTTAGGCTCTCTAAATAAGGGTAAATGGACATATGATGCGTGTAAGGGTGCTGCATTATCTTGCAAATCTTTAAGTGAGTATAAAAGGGTTAATGGAGGAGCATATGAGGCATCTCGTATCAATGGGTGGTTAGATGATTATACATGGTTTACAAAATCGCATGAGATGCATTCTAATGCTACTAAAAATAGGAAACGAAAGTGGACACAACAAGCTTGCTATGAATTAGCCTTAACTTGTAAAACGGCATCTGAATATCAAAAGAAAAATAGTAGAGCATACGCCGCATCAAGACAATTTGATTGGTTAAAAGATTATACTTGGTTTGTTGATGGGAAACATTTAGCCATACATCTAAAGTGGACGCGAGAAGCCTGTTATATTGCCGCGAAAAAATGTAAGACAACAACGGAATTTCGTAAAGAAGAGCATAGAGCATATAGAGCTGCACTGAAAAATGGTTGGCTTGTTGATTATGATTGGTTAGAGGATGGAAATAGTTTAGCATGCGAACGAAGACGAAAATACACATATGATGTATGCTATCGCTTAGCACTAAAATGCAAAACTAAAATTGATTACAAGAAGACTAATCCCTCCGCATACAGTGTTGCACGAAGTAATAAATGGCTGCGTGATTACACTTGGTTTACTGATGGTAGAAGAATTGGAAGAAAATGGACATACGAAAATGTAAAAGGGGAAGCATCAAAATACATACATAAAAGAGATTTTATGCTATCATCGAATATTGCATACAGAAGGTGTCGGAGTAATAATTGGCTAATTAATTTTTATACAATGGTAACATTTAGCTTTAAAGGATATCATAACCTTGCATCATTTGAATTGGATTTAAATAGAAATATAGATTTTAGCAACTATAGATATGTTGTATTTAAATCTAAAGATGCAACAAACGCTATTTTTAATTTTTACAGAATTGAATTGCAGCAATGTGAAAGAATTAGTGCTGAGAACACAGGAAAATTATATATAGAGCAAACGGGGTTTTATGATATTTATCCAAAGAAACCAAGTTGGGCGAAGTTTAAGGATGAAATCTGTCCAATTGTAATATACTCGTTTGAGTTAAAAGATAATACCATCGTGTTAACTCCACATAATATAAGAGATAATAACAATATATATAAAGATTATTGTGATCAAACATTAATATTGTAGTGCTTATATTTTAAAATTAGTAATCAATAAGGCCCAAATATTTGATAAACGGTGATAAACGATGATAGCTGATGATAAATACGACAGTATGAGCAAATATGAGGTTTTAATTTGCCCATACGATTTGTATATATTTGTTGATGTAGATATATTTTGAACAGAAAAAGATGTTGTAATTCTTTTATTATTCAAAATATTACTATATTTGCAATATGAATAAGCTATTAAAGGAAATAGGTGCGACTCCCGTAACGACCTCCATAATCGAGTCGTTGTATCCAGAACTCAAGTCGCCAAACAAGAAGGTGGCTTTGCTTGAAAGGCAGGGCTACATCATACGATTGAAGCGTGGGCTTTATGTCGTTAATCCTGAACATTCGGGTAAAACCCTCTCAACCGAGTTGATTGCCAACCATCTCTACGCCCCTTCGTATGTCTCGATGTCAACAGCATTGAGATATTATGGGTTAATTCCAGAGGCGGTCTATGTCAATCAGTCGATGACCGTAAAGCACTCTCGTAGTTTCGAGACACCATTGGGGAACTACGACTACAAGTATATCTTGCGAGAGGCTTTCTCGGTTGGCGTTAGAAGTCTGCATAAGGGCGATTATGCGTTCTTGATTGCTTCGCCCGAAAAGGCTCTATGTGATTTGATAGCCAACTCCTCAAAGGTCAATCTCCGTTACCTGACTGATGTGGAGCACTATTTAGAGGAGGATATTCGTATGGATATGGAGGAGTTCTATAAGCTCGATGCAACCGTATTTGAAGATTATATCAAGGTCGGCAAAAAGGCAGACTCCATTGTTACACTATTAAAGTATTTGAAGCGATGAAAAACGAGATATTTGATAATATGTTGTCACGCTATGAGTTGGTAACTGAACAACAGAAGCGAAACGCCATCTTCGAGGTAAATCAGCAGATAATCCTTGCCGGACTCTATGCGGGTGGTTTCTTTGAGTCTGCTGCATTCTATGGCGGTACTTGTTTAAGAATCTTCCACGGTTTGCAGCGATTCAGTGAGGATATGGATTTTTCGTTGCTGGCACCTGATGAGAACTTCGATTTCTCAAAGTACTTTCAGCCTGTCGTAGATGCGTTTGCGTTGGTCGGCCGAGAGGTGGAGATTACGAAGAAGGATAAGAAGAGTTTTGGCAAGGTAGAGTCGGCATTTTTGAAAGATAACACCGATGTCTACGATGTGACCTTCCAGACGGAGAAGTCGATAAAAATTAAGATTGAGGTGGATACTTGCCCTCCGCTAAACTTCACAACCGAACAAAAGTTGTTGCTTCAACCTCACTCGTTTATGACTCGTTGCTTCACTCTGCCCGACTTGTTCGCCGGCAAGATGCACGCCTTGGTATATCGTGCGTGGAAGAACAGAGTTAAGGGGCGTGATTGGTATGACTTTGAGTGGTATGTGCGAAGAGGCGTCGCCCTCGATTTTGCTCACTTGGCGGAGCGATGCAAGCAATTTAACGGCGAGGATATTACCCCCGAATTATTCAAAGAGAAACTTATAGAGCGACTTTCGACTGCCGACATAAAGCAAGTAAAAGAGGATGTATTGCCGTTCGTTCGCAATCCAAAAGAGCTTGACATCTGGTCGAATGACTACTTTGTGCAGTTGGCCGGTATGGTAAAATATACCCACCTATAATGACTCTACGGCATACACATAGATGATATTTTGTTCTGTGGCATAATTTTGGGATTATCGGAATAGATAATTAAAATTTCCGATATGAAACAGAACGACAAAAAACATCTTACGGCCGAGAATGGTCGCCCCATTGCTGATAATCAAAACACACAAACTGCAGGCGTGCGAGGCCCTGTAACGCTGCAAGACCCGTGGCTGACCGAAAAGCTCGCCCACTTTGACCGCGAGGTAATTCCCGAGCGTCGTATGCACGCCAAGGGTTCGGGAGCGTACGGAACATTCACAGTCACACACGACATCACAGCCTATACACGAGCCTCGATATTCTCGGAGGTAGGCAAGAAGACCGACTGCTTTGTCCGCTTCTCGACCGTTGCGGGCGAGCGTGGTGCAGCCGATGCCGAGCGAGATATTCGTGGCTTTGCGATGAAGTTTTATACCGACACTGGCAACTGGGATTTGGTGGGCAACAACACGCCTGTATTCTTCCTGCGTGATCCGCTGAAATTTCCCGACCTCAACCACGCCATTAAGCGCGACCCTCGCACGGGTATGCGCTCGGCAAATAGCAACTGGGACTTCTGGACACTACTCCCCGAGGCGCTACATCAGGTAACAATCACGATGTCGCCACGCGGTATTCCCTACTCGTTCCGCCATATGCACGGCTTTGGTAGCCACACATATAGTTTCATCGATGCCAACAACCGCCGCACTTGGGTGAAGTTTCACCTGCGCACCTTGCAGGGCATCAAAAATATGACTGACGTCGAGGCGGAGGCTGTGATTGCGAAGGACAGAGAGTCGCATCAGCGAGATTTGTTCGAGGCCATAGAGCGCGGCGATTTCCCTCGCTGGCTGATGCAGGTACAGCTGATGACAGAAGAGCAAGCGAAGGAGTATCATATTAACCCCTTCGACCTTACGAAGGTGTGGTATCACGGTGATTTTCCGCTGCACGATGTTGGCATCTTGGAACTTAACCGTAACCCCGAGAACTTCTTTGCCGAGACCGAGCAGGCGGCATTCAATCCGATGAACATTATCGACGGCATAGGCTTTTCGCCCGATAAGATGTTGCAGGGCAGATTGTTCTCCTATGGCGATGCGCAACGCTACCGTTTGGGTGTAAATCACCACCTGATACCCGTAAATAGGCCTCGTTGCCCTTACCATTCGTATCACCGTGACGGACAGATGCGAACTGATGACAACGCCGGTCGTACGATAGGCTACGAGCCTAATAGTTATGGCGAGTGGAAAGACCAACCCCACCTCAAAGAGCCGCCTTTATCGGTCGCTGGCGAGGTCTATAATTACGATGAGCGAGAGTTGGATAGCGACTACTTCACGCAGCCGGGCAAGCTGTGGCGACTGATGTCAGCGGAGGATCAACGAGCGACTTGCGAGAATACAGCACGCGCAATGGGCGATGCGGAACTCTTTATCAAACAGCGACATATCCGCAACTGCCACCGTGCCGACCCGACCTACGGCGAAGGCGTCGCCAAGGCCCTCGGACTCTCCCTCTCCGAAGCCCTCACCGCCGAAGACCCCGCCCATCCAAAGTGGGATTGGAGATAGTATAAACCAATGGCGACCGCTTATCACGAGCGGTCGCCATTGGTATCAAAATAGGCATAATCAGATTATTTCTGTTTTACTTCTACAACCTGGTATTCCTGTCTTAAATGGAGTTCAATGTGCAATTTGCGGGATTTACCTGAAGTGTTTGGCTCTGCAATAATTTTGAGTTCTGTGCTGTTTGCAAGATACTCTATAGTAAGCCACTTGTAAACCTGACACTCGATGTCATCTTCGTGGGGCACAAACGCACCATCTTCACCACTTTTGTAATCGTGAATATAGGCACCAGTAAAATTGGTCGTTCCTGTTATGAGCTTCTCACCACCATCCTTAGTGAAATTTACAGACTGAGGATAGCCAAAATCGGCCTCTTTTTCGCACGATGTCATTACAACGGCAACTACCAATACTAACAATGCAAATAGCTTCTTCATAATCGTAATATTTTTTTCTGTTTATTGTGAGAACGAAATCACAACCGCCACCAAAAGCAACACGATGCCAACGGCATTGATTGTTACTCCCAAGACCTTACTACTTGATTTCTTCTTTTTTAACGCTCTTGTAAGGTTGATTATTGCAATGATAAGCAATATCACCATCAATATATAAAATTTGCTCATATCGCTTCTTTTTGATGTTTAAGCCTACAAATTTACCCCCCCCACTAATTTTCCAAATTTTTGGGCAGGAAAATGCGTTTGGAGAGGAAAGAGATTGAAGAACAGAGGCTAATTTTAGGCTTAAGTCCCTTTTCACCGCTCACGCTCGGCATAGCTTGCAGGCAATCTCTGCTCTCGCTTATTCGCGGCGTTGCGAAGCTCCGAGGAGCGGAGTTTACCTGTGCGTAAATGAGCATCCGAGGAGCAAGCATAACGACAAAGTAGCCCTGTTCTTCTATTTCTTTTAGTTACTCTTAACCACATCGGCAGGATTCTCCGTTGCAGCCTTCCACGAGCGGAGAGTTACAAGGCCGACCGTTACAGCAAGGACTATCAGCAGGGCAGCGATATAGAGCCACCAAGGCTGTGCGATGCGGTTGGCGAACGACTCTAACCAGCGCGAGGTGATATACCACGCCACAGGTGCTGCCACCACAAAGCAACCCACGACAATCCACACATAACGCAGGTTAAGCATCTCGACAATCTGGCGTGTTGTTGCGCCATATACCTTGCGAACAGCTATCTCCGAACGGCGGTGTTGCGTCTCGAACATCACGATACCGAATACTCCCATCAGTGCGATGATGATTGCCAGCACAGCGAACATGCCGACAAGAATCATCACCTTCTTAGTCTCACGATACTGCCACTCAATCCAGGTATCAAGTGTGTACAAACCTGGTGCTTCGGATGTAGGAGCAAGCTCCTTAGACAACTCCGTAATATACTTGTTAAAGGCAGCAATGTCTGCTCCTGCGCGTAAGCGTACATAGAAGTTATTATGCCCGTCATTTGTATTGCGACATACTAATGCGTGGTACTGGTTAGGGTTGCCGACAGAGCCAAACTGCACATCATTTATTAGACCTACTACCTTGCTATCGTAGACCTTCTCATCAATGCCCCAACCGATATCCTCCGCTACACTTGCAAAGAGAATAGCCTCACGACGCTCGCCAGAAGTAGGGGTGAAATTCTTGCCATCAACGACTTTAAGACCGAAGAAATCAAGGAAGTTGTGGCGCACAAAGTTAACATATAGCGTAGCCTCCTTACCCTCTTTCTCAATGCGTGTAGATTGACCTACGCCAAAGATGTTGAAATATGATGATGTGGCGTCTATGACATCGGGGTGTTGCATAACTCGCTCTACGACGGTTTCGGTGTGGTTATAGAGGTCATTGCTTGCAAATTGTACGATATTCTCCTTCTTAAATCCAAGGTCGTACTGTACCATATAGCGATACTGGAGGAAGAATACCGATGTTACGATAATCAGAATCATCGCTACGGTAAACTGAACGCCTACCATCACTGAACGCAATCTACGACCAGTTGCCGACTG
>JAGBTO010000095.1 GCA_017631285.1 Alistipes sp. | reverse complement strand
TTACCCAAGCCCTCAACTGCGAGGTTGAAGATACCACCCCACATTACTGAAGTACAAAGACCGCACAATACGAGCAATGCGGCATTTACTGGAACTGATGCCATACCGAAGCCCTCTGTACCCTTGAATACTGGAAGTTCAACTGTATTCGCAGGATCAAGGAAAATTGCGCCCAAAACAAGACCCAAACCTACTGTTGAAACTACAGAAAGCATAGTCTTTGCTGAAACCTTTGCACCAAGAGCTGCACCAGCCAAACGACCTACAAGCATAAGTAACCAGTAAGTAGCAGTAACTGTTCCTGCAATACCTGTTGCAATACCAACACCCTTCTTGGCATCAATCAACCAGTCATTCAAAAGGTTTGGAATACCTACCTCAACACCTACATAAACGAAGATTGCGATAGCACCCAAAACGAAGTGACGGAATGACATTGGACCATACTGCGACTTCTCACCCTTAGCAGCGGCTGCAGGAGCGTTCTCTGGGATATTAGTGAACAATACTACAATAAATGCTACTGCGAAGATAGCAAGAGCGATACCCATCAATGGGAATACCTGACTAACGCGAGCCTCTGTAATTTTAGGAACAAATACACCTGTAAGGAAGATAACGGCTGTACCCATCAATGAGTTGAATGAACCACCCACCTGTACGAGCTGGTTACCCTTGTTACCACCACCTGCGAGCTTGTTCAACATTGGGTTAACAACGATGTTCAACATACACATTGAGAAACCTGCAACGAAAGCACCCAAAAGATAAACACCAAATGCAACGTTACCAGCCAAAAGACCAGCGATAGTCTGGATACCTACACCAGCGAAACCAACTGCAACTGCCAAGAGAGCTGTTTTCTTGTAACCATACTTTGAAAGAAGGTTACCAGCAGGAATACCCATGATTGCGTAAGCAATAAAGTTACACAAAACACCGAGTTTACCCATCCACTCAGCAACGTCGAACTGATTCTCCAAAACCTTACCCATTGGAGAAGCGAGGTTTGTGACAAACGAAATCATACCGAAGAGCAAGATGCACACGATAATCGCTGGCACATTAGAATTTTGTTTTTTTGTCATAATGTTTTAGATTTAGTTAATGAGTTATTAATTAAGATTATTGTTATCTATCTCTCTCTGCCACAAAGGCACACATATTTATCAGCGAAGTACGATATGGCGAGTCAGCATACTTTGCCAGGATTGATGTTGCTCGAGTGATGTAGGTCTGCATCGTGCGTGCCGCCATTGCCAGGCCACCCGTTGACTCCACCACACCTTGCAGAAAATCCACTGCGCTCTCATCAGTAGCACACTGCGACAACTTGTCCAAAAGTTGCAGACGTTCTACCGAAGAGCATTGCTCCAGCACCTCTATCAGAGGCAACGTAATTTTACCCTCGCGAAGGTCATTATTGGCAGGCTTACCCGTCTTTGACGAACGCGAATAATCCAGAATATCATCCTGAATCTGGAATGCCATACCCAAAGCCTCGCCAAAGCGACGCATCTGCTCAACATCTTCGCGACTAGCATTAACCGACACAGCTCCCGCCGAAGCACTAACACTTATGAGGCTGGCAGTTTTTTTGTAGATTATTTCAAGATACGATGCTCGCGTAGTGCTCTTATCGTTGGTATGCTGGCTTTGAAGAATCTCACCCTCACACAGAGTGGCTATTGAGCCGACAACATGCGACACCAAGTCATACTGAGCACTCTCCATACCCAAACTCATTGTGCGTGCTAACAGATAGTCGCCAAAAACCACAGCATTACGCGATTGCCACAGAGCATTGACCGAAGGGCGACCTCGACGCGTATCGGAGTTATCAATCACATCGTCATGAATAAGTGATGCTGTATGCAACATCTCCACCATCAATGCTGCCAGATATGTGCGCTTAGAACAATTACGCTCCCCTTCGACCCACGGACGATTATTCACCGACGAGGTGAGTGCCGAAGCGAGCATAACAATTATTGGACGGATATTTTTACCATGAGTAGTCAAAACATACTCCAACATATCGGACATAAGTTTACCTTCAGAAGAGAATCGACTACGCAAAAACTCTTCGAACGCTATCAAATCCGAAGCTATTGGGGTACGAATTGAATCAAGTGTTACCATATTTTTGCTTTTAGGCGCAGTATTAGCTTTGCAAATATAGTAATTTTTCGCAATTACTCGCTAAAAAAAGAATGTTTTTCGTAACTTTGACGCAGTAAATTTAAGAAAAATGAAAATTTATTCCATCAAACCTAAGAACATACTAACGATTATTATCACCATAATTCTCTTTTTCGTTTTGGCGTCCCTCTATTTTGCGCCACAGCTTTCTGGTGAGAAACTGATACAGCACGATGTACAACAATACGAAGGAATGTGCAAAGATATCATCGAAAACCGAGAACTCACAGGGGAAGATGCCCAATGGACAGGACGCATGTTCGGCGGCATGCCTGCATTCTTGATTAACGTGAAGTATCCAGCTCAATTGGTCAAAGGCACCATAGGCAAGATAACCAACATCGTAGATATCCCCATCTCGTTACTTTTCCTATCGATGACAGCCATGTGGATTGCCCTGTTAATCATGGGCGTAAACCCCTGGGTATCACTTATAGCCGCTATAGCATACGGCTTTTCGACATACTCGATTCTCATCATTGGAGCAGGCCACATAACAAAAGCATGGGCGATGGCTTATGCGCCTTTGATGGTGGCTGGGACTTGGCAAACGCTGCGTAAAAACGTGTGGGTTGGAGCTGCCCTAACAGCACTCTTCACATCGCTTGAAATAGGCGCTAACCACCCTCAAATCACCTATTATTTTTTGCTAGTGATGGCAGCTATGTGGATTAGCGAAGGGGTATATTCTATCAAGGAAAAAACCATCAAAGATTTTGCAAAACGTACCGCCATATTGGTTGCGGCGGGCATCGTTGCCGTAGGTTCAAACCTCTCGCCACTTTGGTACACCATGCAACACACCAAGGAGACTACCCGCGGCGGTTCGGAACTTGTCGCCGACGATGCAAAGAGTGGCAAAGACGGCTTAGACCTGACCTATGCTACGGCATGGAGCTATGGCAAGGCCGAGAGTTTCAATATGTTTGTTCCCAACTTTATGGGAGGCTCCTCGACCGACACTTTCGCCAAAGATGGAGAAGTTGCCCAATCGCTTAAGCAGTATGGCATTGAAGAATTTGCACAATACCTACCTCGCTATCGTGGCGACCAGCCTTTTACAGCAGGTCCAACCTACCTAGGTGCTGCAGTTATTTTTCTCGCCATATTCGCACTTATAATCCTACCAGCACGTAGCAAATGGTGGATTGTAGGAGCTTCGCTATTGGCATTACTGATGTCATGGGGCAACAACTTCATGTGGTTCACCGAATTACTCTTCAGAATTCTGCCCGGATATAACAAATTCCGCACTTTATCAATGGCGCTTGTTGTCATCCAATGGAGCGTTCCACTGCTTGCAGCTTTGGGCGTGGCGTACATATTCAAGAATCACCACGACACACCTCGCCTACGCAGAGCTATTACCATAGCAACAGGAGTAACATGTTCGGTGCTGCTGATTATGATTATCGGAGGTCGTGCCTTAGGTGATTATGGCATGCAACAAAGTGGAGAGATGCTGCGAGGTCAATTCTATCAAATGTTGCAACAGAGTGGAGCCAACGACTACATCAAGCAGGGTCTGCATGAACAAATGGCCTGGGAAACCGCCTCAGCCATAGCTAATGAACGTGCCGATGTAATGCGTGCCGACGCTTGGCGCTCGTTACTCTTCGTCCTTTTGGCTGCAGGTGCTTTGTGGGCATATATCGAGAGAAAATTTATCACCCGCCCAGCCATTCTATGCGCCATATTGGCCATTGTAGTGGCTACTGACCTTATTGATATCAATTTCCGATATCTGAATTACGACAACTTTGTAGAGGCCCGTTCCGCTAAGATAACACCTACATTGGCCGACAAATTCATCCTCGAAGATAAGGACCCATCATACAGAGTCCTAAACCTCACCGTATCACCTTTCAACGATGCCACTACATCCTATTTTCATCGTTCAATAGGCGGCTATCATGGTGCGAAATTAGCTCGTTATCAAGACCTTATCGACACACACCTCGCAAAACTCAACGACAATGTGCTGGATATGCTTAACGTGCGCTACATAATAAATGGCAAGACTGCCGAAGATGTTACAACTCGCCAAAGTGCCAATGGCGCAGCATGGTTTATCGACAATATCGTACGTGCAGATTCCCCTCAACAGGAGATTGCTCTACTCGATAAGATTGACATCAAACGTGAAGCTGTTGTCAGCAAGGAGTTCTTACCAAAGAATTTCAACTTCGGGAATGGAGATATTCTACTGAAGGAGTATCGACCCAACTATTTGCGTTATGAGTATGACGCTGACGGAGATTCATTTGCCGTATTCTCGGAGATATATACCACCACAGGTTGGCGTGCATATATCGACAATGAGGAGGTAACGCCTCTTAGGGCCAACTACGTCCTACGCGCATTGAACCTCCCTGCGGGCAAACACACCATAGAGTGGCGCTACCGCGCACCACAATGGGGCTTAATCGAAGGCATAACACTCGGCTTCTCGGCGATTGTTTTGATTGCTATCATTCTAACCATAATAATCCCAATAACAAATGCGAAACGACAAAAAACTCAAGCGTAAAGTACGCCGTTCATACGTGGTTTCCACAATAAGCATCTCGATGGTGCTCTTCCTTTTAGGCTCGGTGGGTTACATGCTCACAGCTGCCCTGACTGCGGCTCACACTCTACGTAGCAGCATAACCCTCTCGGCGGAGCTTGACAACACCCTAAACGAAACACAACGCAAAAACATTGAAAGCGCAATTACGAATATTGAAGGCGTAACATACATAGAGTATCTGTCTAAGGAGCAGAAAATTGACGACGCTGAATTTCGTCGCATGTTCGCTTCCGAGATAGAGAGCATACTCGAAGAGAATCCTCTACGCAATAGCTATGAGGTTACGGTAGCGACTCGCAATAAGGTCGAAACAGACAACATCGTAGATAAGTTATCGGCAATAAGCGGTGTTGTTTATGTAGCATACCCAGCCTCAACAATCGAACAACTACACTCGTCATTGACTAAAATAACAATTATACTCATAGCCTTCGGTGGCGCTTTATTTGTAATTTCAATCATTCTACTGAACAACACCATACGCTTGGCTATCTTCTCGCGTCGCTACCTAATCAACACACTAAAACTGGTTGGCGCAACCAAGAGTTATATCAAACGTCCATTCTTGGCCACGGCAGCCAAGCAAGGCATATGGGCGGGGGTTATTGCAAGCGCTATGTTCTCAGCCGCCTTGGCGGGTCTGAGTGGAGCCATGCCTGAAATTGTTTCAACTTCGGAACTGATTAAAATAGGCATAATCATTGGCACCATGATACTCTTAGGTTTGGTAATTTCATTACTCTTCACAACCTTTGCAGTAGGAAAATTCGTAAACATGAAATCGAATAAAATATATTTATATTAGTTATGTTTAAAAGACTTTTTGAGCGATTTAACTCAACACATGACGCAAACGACACACAAATGCCACTTGCTATGAAAAATTATATATTGCTGGCTATAGGTCTTTGTGTCATCATCCTCGGCATGGTACTGATGTGTGGCGGAGGAAGCGAAAATCCCGACGAATTTAACTATGCTATGTTCTCATGGCGACGCATCTCACTTGCGCCAATACTTATTGTTGGAGGTTTTGCTTTCGAAATATACGCTATAATGAAAAAATTCTAGCCCCGCCCAACCATGACTATTATTGAATCTATTATACTTGGCGCGGTACAAGGCTTAACCGAATTTCTACCTGTATCGAGCAGTGGCCACCTGCAGATTGCCAAGGCGTTGTTGGGCGTCGAAATCGAGGAGAACCTCTTGTTTGATGTCACTCTACATGCTGCCACGGTGCTGAGCACGATAGTAATATTGTGGGCAGAAATAAAACGTTTGCTCATGGGTGTATTTTCACGCCATTTTAACGAAGAGCAGGCGTACATCATTAAACTCATCATCTCGATGATTCCAATCGGCATCGTAGGATTCTTCTTTAAAGACCATATCAATGAGATGCTTGAATCTCCATATATTTTAACGATTGTAGGTGCCATGCTACTACTAACTGCCGCACTGCTTTCGTTCGCATATTATGCACACCCAAGACAGAAAGAGGAGATTTCTTACCGCGATGCCTTTATCATTGGTCTATCGCAAGCCGTAGCAGCCATGCCTGGCCTGTCGCGTTCGGGCACAACCATAGCTACAGGAATATTGCTTGGAAATAAAAAATCGGTAATAGCTCAATTCTCATTCCTCATGGTGCTTGCACCAATCATGGGCGAAATGTTATTAGAGATAGCAGACGGCGAAATGGCATTGGACTCAATTGGGACTCTACCTTTAATTTGCGGTTTCCTATCCTCGTTTACCGTAGGATGTCTGGCTTGCAAATTCATAATCAACATAGTAAATAGAGGCAAGCTAATTTGGTTTGCAGCATATTGCGCAATAGTCGGCACTGTCGCTATCGTAAGTAATTTCATATAAATAAATTATGACCCAAACAGAATCTCTTAACGAAATAAACTTCCCCGAAGGATACATTGCAGTAATAGACAAACCTTTGGAGTGGACTTCAACCGATGTGGTGCGCAAGATAAAGTTTGCATTGCAGCACTTGGGCTTCAAGAAAATCAAGATTGGCCACGCTGGCACACTCGATCCCCTGGCGACAGGAGTACTCCTAGTTTGCATAGGCAAAGCCACCAAAATGGTCAACGCCTTGCAGGCTGAAGAGAAGGAGTATATTGCCGAACTGGAGCTTGGAGCATCTACACCAAGCTATGATATGGAGCACCCAATCGACCAACGCTACCCCACAGAACATATCACTCGTGAAATGCTGGACGAGGCCATTGCAAACCTTACGGGCGAAAGATTACAAGCACCGCCAATCTACTCGGCAAAGAAGGTTGAAGGTGTGCGCGCCTACGAATTTGCACGTGCTGGCGAAGAGGTTGAGCTCAAGAAGGCTCTAATCAACATTTACGAGATGGAAATTCTGGAGTTGCAGATGCCTTTGATGAAAATCAGAGTACGATGCAGCAAGGGTACTTACATCCGTTCGCTGGCCCACGAAATAGGTCAGGCGGTAGGTAGCGGAGCGTACCTTCGTTCGCTTAGACGTACCAGAAGTGGCGGTTTTAAGGTAGAAAATGCATGGAATTTGCAAAATTTTCTAGAAAAATTGAAAGCCACTGAAACAAAATAGGATTTTTTTCGTATAACTTATTGATATTTGTGTCTTTCACAACAAAGCGAGAAAAAATTATGAAGTTATCTCAGTACGGATATGAGCTCACTCAAGAGATGCTCGCAAAATATCCAGCCGACAATCGTGACGAATCACGTCTTATGGTGATTAACCGTGCCACAGGCACTATCGAACACCGCATCTTCAAAGATATCATCGAATATTTCGACGAAAAGGATCTCTTCCTTTTCAACGACACTAAAGTCTTCCCTGCGCGCCTTTATGGTAACAAAGAAAAAACTGGTGCCGAAATCGAAATCTTCCTTCTTAGAGAGCTTAATAGCGAACTTCGACTTTGGGATGTAATCGTAGACCCAGCACGTAAAATACGTATTGGCAACAAACTCTATTTTGGAGATGATGACATGATGGGTGCCGAGGTTATCGACAACACCACATCGCGCGGACGCACACTGCGATTCCTTTTTGATGGCTCATACGAGGAGTTTAAGGATGCATTATTCCGTTTAGGCGAAACCCCTCTACCTCGTTGGGTGAGAGAGAAAGTTGAGCCTGAAGATGCTGAGCGCTACCAGACAATTTTTGCAAAGCACGAAGGTGCTGTTGCAGCTCCAACAGCGGGTCTTCACTTCTCGAAGCACCTACTCAAGCGCATGGATATCAAGGGTATAGAGAAGGGCTTCATCACACTACATGCAGGTTTGGGCAACTTCAGAACTGTCGATGTCGAGGATTTATCGAAGCACAAGATGGACTCGGAGCAGTTCCGCGTAACTGAGGAGACTGCCGAGTTGGTAAATAGCACCAAGCGTTCTGGGCACAAAGTTGTAGCCATAGGCACGACCGTTATGCGTACCATTGAGACTGCGGTATCAACCGGTGGCATGATTAAGCCTATGGAAGGTTGGACAAATAAGTTTATCTTCAACCCATATAACTTCACAGTAGCCAATGCTATGGTATCAAATTTCCAATTGCCAGAATCGACTCAGTTGATGATGGTTGCAGCCTTTGGAGGTTATGATCTTGTAATGAATGCTTATGAGGTTGCTCGCCAGGAGGGATATCGCTTTGGTACTTACGGCGATGCTATGCTGATTTTATAAGATTTTCCACTTAACGCAGCTCACAAGAAGCTCATTATGGATTTTTTTATTATCTTTGCACATTATAAACTCATATAATCAATATGGCTTCACGCAAAATACTATACGTTTGTCAGGAGATTATGCCCTACCTGCCCGAAACTGAATTGTCGGCTCTATGCCGCCAGTTGGCTCAGGCTATACAGGAGAGAGGTAACGAGATTCGCACATTTATGCCTCGCTACGGATGCATCAACGAGCGCCGCAATCAGTTGCATGAGGTAATCCGTTTGTCGGGTATGAATCTTATTATTGACGACAACGACCATCAACTTATTATCAAAGTGGCGTCAATCCCTTCGGCACGTATTCAGATATACTTCATTGATAATGACGATTATTTCTCACGCAAAGCTACTCTGCAGGATGCTGAGGGTGAGGAGTTTGCCGACAATGACGAACGTGCCATTTTCTTTGCACGAGGTGTATTGGAGACTGTGCGCAAGCTCAATTGGTCGCCTACAATCGTACACTGCATGGGTTGGATGTCAGCCATAACCCCCATCTATTTAAAGAAAGTATTTAATGATGATCCTCTATTCCGTGATGTAAAGGTGGTTGTGTCGCTTTGTGACGACAAGTTCACCAAGCCATTGGATTCAAATTTCATGGAGCGCATTGCCAATGAGGGCGTAGAGGATGAAAATCTTCAAGAATTATCACTTCCTTCACACGAAAACCTGTATCGTTTCGTTATTGATTATGCCGATGGTATTGTAGTAGCATCAGAAAAGGCCGATGCAGCGTTGGTTGAGTATGCTCGCCAGAGTGGCAAACCGATGCTAGAATACCAGGATCCGACATCGGAGGAGTGTTTCGATAATTATAACCGTTTCTATGAAAATCTTTAATAGAATAAATAATTGGCTTTCGGCAGCGATAATCATTTTTATCGTTGCTATTGCTACATTTAGTGGTTGCACCACTATTGCTGATTATACATTAGGTGAGGAACTTACACCGGGACATCAACAGATGGTCATCCGTCATCGTATATACAAGGGTGGCATGCTAAAAGAGACCGACAAGGAGGCTACGGCATGCAAGGTGTTCGAGACACGTCTTTTCCGTACCGACTCAATAAAGACAACATCTTTAGGAGCGGTGTATCTAGGGCACCAGAAAGATTCTCGATTTGGAAATCGAGAATTCGGTTTCACTGGCCAGATGCTATTCATGAAGGGTGTTGATGACTCTATAGGTTTTGGTTTCCACCCCATCTACGACTCTATGATGTTTATATTTGCAGTGGACTCTTTCGCTGGAGATACCACAAAACCGATTAAATATAACATCTACGAGCTCACAGGGGCTTTAGTTCCAGAGTCTGTCGAAGATACAATATTCTATGCCAACTACGACCCACGTCGTGAGGGTATTTTGGAGGAAGATGCCAAGCCAATATTTACATTCCAATTCCCTGACCCTGATAATGGCATTTATACCACATCAACTTCGTTGCGCCTAACCGAAACTGAGGCGTCAAAGGAGTTTATCGATCGACTAATGTGCAAGGGCAAGCTCGATGCAAACGGGTGGGCAAACGACAATGTCGAGGCATATCAGTCTGATTCAGCCTTTATTGCTAACTTCCACGGTCTTCATATCGAGGTGGCAGAGCAACCAGCTGGCGAGGGTTCGGCGTTTTCATTTGTCGCAAAGAATACTGGTCTGAAGCTGCTAGGCCGTATGCGTAACCCAGGTCACGATGCCGACATCTTGGCAGATACGCTCAACATCTCATACCTTTTCAAGGATGAGTATGCCGAGAAGCATGGAAACGTAACAGCTCAAAACATAACTTACGATTTCACGAACACCGAAGTAGGCGAATTCCTCATTGACGAGACGGAAGAGACCCGCGATGAAGTGTCTATCGGATATGTTGATGGATGCGCAGGCGTATATACCGAATTGACATTTACTGACGAATTCCTAACTTCGTTGCGTAACATACATGGTGGCCAGAAGGATTATATCTCGGCTGCAATCAACCAAGCGGCATTGAGAATATATATCGATGGTGCGGAATATGATTATACGCTCATCGATCCTATTTCGATGTCAGAGAAACTGAATTCGTCGATTACACGACTTGGTATATACACCAATTACAAGACAACAACGCCTATACCTGACTATTTGTACTCGCAGGAGAATTCGGGTATCTTGTACTATAATGGCTACATGAACCGAAGCCTCGCATGCTACGAGATGAACATATCGTCGTATATGCAAGCATTGGTAAATGAGGTGCTTAAGTTGGAGGAGGGTTCTGACGGAAAACTCGATTTTACAAAATTGAACGTTCCGCGTACAATATACCTCGCACCTGGAGCATACGACAGATTTACGTTCAAGCGTTCGTTGATACAAGGTTGTGATGAGCAGACAACCCCTGCAACAATACAACTTGACTTGACATACACATTGGTAAAATAGAAGAGTAGAATCATGACAAACCTAAGTTCGCTTAGGTTTTTGTCGTATTAAAAGATAGAATAGAAATGCACGAAAACTTAGTCATCGTAGAGTCCCCCGCAAAGGCAAAAACTATTGAGAAATTTTTGGGTAAGGACTACGTTGTAAAGTCGAGCTTCGGACATATCCGTGACCTCTCGAAGAAGGGCCTCGGAGTAAAAATTGATGAGCAGTTTAGCCCCGACTATGAGGTGTTAGCCGACAAGAAGCGTGTTGTTGAGGAACTGTCAAAACTCGCCGAGAAGGTGAATACCGTATGGTTGGCATCCGATGAGGACCGTGAGGGTGAAGCTATTGCATGGCACTTGGCAGAGGTACTAAACCTTCCTGTTGACAAAACAAAACGCATTGTCTTTCACGAGATTACCAAGAATGCGATTCTCAATGCCATAGAGAATCCTCGCACTATTGATATGAACCTTGTGAATGCTCAGCAAGCTCGTCGAGTATTAGACCGTATTGTAGGTTTTGAGCTTTCACCTGTACTTTGGAAAAAGGTAAAGCCGGCATTGTCGGCAGGTCGAGTGCAGAGTGTTGCTGTGAGATTGATTGTGGAGCGAGAGCGAGAGATTATATCTTTCAACTCAACGCCTTATTTCCGTGTAGTGGCTCAGTTCTACCCTGCTGATGATCAAAGCAAAACACTATTCAAGGCAGAGCTTTCACAGCGTTTCGAAACCAAAGAGCAAGCGCAAGTTTTCTTGCAGAGTTGCATAGATGCATCATTCACCGTATCGAAGGCTGAGGAGAAGCCTATGAAGCGTTACCCCGCAGCACCATTTACCACCTCGACACTCCAGCAGGAGGCAGGTCGTAAACTTGGCATGAGCGTAGCACAGACCATGAGTGTAGCACAACACCTATATGAGCAGGGTCTTATCACCTACATGCGTACCGACTCGGTGAACCTATCGGCACAAGCTATTGCTCAGTGTAAGACAGAGATTACCAATCTCTTTGGCGAGAAATATTCATCGGCTCACAACTATAAGACCAAGACCAAAGGTGCACAGGAGGCTCACGAGGCTATCCGCCCATCATACATCGACCGCACAGAAATTGAAGGTACTGCAGCCGAGAAGAAACTCTACGACCTTATTTGGAAGCGCACCGTGGCGTCGCAAATGGTTGCCGCTGAGGTTGATCGCACCACAATCGTTATAGATATGCAAGGTAGCGAGTACCAATTTGTTGCCAATGGTGAGGTTGTTCGTTTTGACGGCTTCTTGCGTCTATACTCTGAATCACAAGACGAGGAACAGTCGAGCGACAACAACGATGCAATCCTACCTAAAATGGAGGTCGGTAGTGCAGTGATATCATCACAAATCACCGCAACCGAGCGTTTCACTATGGCTCCTGCCCGATACAATGAGGCTTCTTTGGTTAAACGTCTAGAGGAACTTGGCATTGGCCGTCCTTCTACTTACGCACCAACAATCACCACGATAATCAATCGCGGATATGTTGTTAAGCAAAACAAGGAGGGGCAGAAGCGTCAATACGTAGCTCTCACACTCTCCGCTTCGGGTAAGATATCAGAGAAGAGCCACAGCGAGAGCTTCGGTAAGGAGAAAAATCGTTTGGCACCAACCGACATAGGCATGGTTGTGAACGACTACCTTGAGTCGCAGTTTGCCGAGATCATGGATTACCACTTTACCGCAACGGTAGAGAAGGAGTTTGACCATATTGCAAACGGCGAGATGACATGGCGCGACATGATTCACCGCTTTTACTCACCATTCCACACCATGGTTGACAAGGCTATTGAGACTCAGACCGACAAAAACTCTCAGGTTCGCGTCCTGGGTGTAGAGCCAATTACAGGTCTTGCCGTAAAGGCCCGCATCGGACGATATGGACCTATGGTGGAGATTGAGGCCAAGGAGGGTGAGAAGGCTCGCTTCGCTTCGCTCAAGAAGGGGCAGCTTATCGAATCAATCACACTGGAGGAGGCGCTTGAGCTATTCGCACTACCTCGTAACTTGGGTAGATATGAGGGCACCGACCTGATGGTCGGCATTGGTAAGTTTGGTCCTTACGTGCGTTACGGAAACAACTTCGCATCGCTTGCCAAGAGCGACGACCCATACACTATTCAGTATGAGCGTGCTGTTGAACTTTTGCAACAACAGCAGGCACAAGCAGCAGCGGCAGCAGCACCACTCAAGACCTTTGCCGAGGATAAGGATATGGTAATAAAGAGTGGTCGCTACGGAGCCTACATCGCTTATAAGGGTAAGAACTACCGTCTGCCTCAGGGCAAGAAAGCCGAGGATATGACCTTCGAGGAGTGTTTGAAGGTTGTTACTACATCCAAGAAAAGTAAGTAAAAAACAATTATTAACAATAAAACTATAACTACTATGAAGAAATTTGCACTCGTAGCTGCCCTTTTGTTTGGCATGGCTATCTCTGCATTTGCGCAGGAGGGTTATCAGTTTACCGATAAGAAGGTTATCGGCAAGACTGTACCTATCACAAACCAGTATCGTAGCGGTACTTGCTGGTGTTTCTCAACTCTCTCATTCCTTGAGGAGGATATTATCGCATTCGGTGGCGAGGAGATGACACTCTCACAGATGTGGATCGTTCGTCACGCTTACTTTGACAAGGCTATCAAGTATGTTCGTTTGCACGGTAACCTCAACTTCGCTGTTGGTGGTGCTGCTCACGACGTACCAGAGATGATCGCAAAGTATGGTATCGTTCCATTGGAGGCATACCCTGGTTACAACTACGGTACTACAATGCCTGAGTTCGGCGAGATTGACGCTGTATTGAAGGCTTATGTTGAGGCTATCATCAAGAACGAGAACGGCAAGCTCACAACAGCTTGGATCAATGGCTTGAACGCTATCCTCGACGCTTACTTCGGTGTTCGTCCAGAGAAGTTCACTTACAAGGGCAAGGAGTACACTCCAAAGTCATTCGCTGAGTCATTGCCAGTGAAGATGGAGGACTACATCGAGTTCACATCATTCACTCACCACCCATTCTATTCTACTTTCGCTCTTGAGGTGCCAGACAACTGGATGTGGGGCGAGATGTACAACCTCCCACTTGCAGAGATGACACAGATCGTTTATGCTACATTGGAGGCTGGTCACCCAGTAGCTTGGGGTACCGACGTATCAGAGAAGGGCTTCAACGGTGGCAAGGCTATCGGCGTTATTCCTGAGAGCGTAGAGAAGAACCTCATCGGCTCTGACGCTGAGAAGTGGGGCAAGCTCTCAGAGGCTGAGAAGCGTGCGAAGATTAACAACCTGGAGGGTCCTATGAAGGAGATGACCATCACACAGGAGATGCGCCAGGAGGCTTTCGATAACTACCAGTCAACTGACGACCACGGTATGGTTATCGTAGGTACAGCCGAGGATCAGGCAGGCAACCCATTCTTCAAGGTTCAGAACTCATGGGGTGAGAGCGGTCCTTACAAGGGCTTCTACTACTTCTCACTTCCATTCTTTGAGTACAAGACTATGGACATTATGGTTCACAAGTCAATGGTACCAAAGGAGATTATGAAGAAGATTGGCTTGAAGTAATCAGACTTTTAAGTATTAAGTCACAATAGCCAGAAATGGCAACCGCCGCGCTCAAAAGAGTGCGGCGGTTTTATTATATCTACCATAGAATTATATACTTCGCTCCGCTGAAGGATTCTGCTTGAACTTGCGCAACTGCATAAAGAGCAACACCGCCGCCAACAGAGTAGAGGCAAAGTCGGCAATAGGAATTGAGTACCACACTCCATCTACACCCACGCGTGGAGGCAGAACAAACAACAGTGGCACGATAAACAACAGCTGACGCGATACCGAGAGAATGATTGCTCGCTTAGGTTTGCCTATATGCTGGAAGAAGTTACCCGCAACAATGTTGAAGCCCACAATCGGCAACATCATAACCAGCAGTCGCAGACCTCGTGCCGAAGCCTCGATAAGGGTCGTAGCATCGCCCGTGCCATCCTCGCTTACGAACATCCTAACCACCTGATAAGGGAACAACTCGCATACCAAAAAGCCAAACGTGGTTATTCCCACAGCCCAGCCTACGGTCATCCACAGCGTACGCATCACCCGGTCGTATTTTCTCGCACCATAATTGTATCCCACAATAGGTTGCATACCCTGCGTCAGACCCATCACAACCATAGTAAAGAGGAATGCCACACGGTTGGCGATACCATAAGCTCCGATAGAGAGGTCACCGCCATACAGACGCAACTTGGTCTTCACCAGGATAACCACCACGCAGGCACACGACTGTATCATAAAAGGAGCCATACCCACCTCGATGATATTCTTCACAATATCCCAGCGGAACGTGAAAATACCACGACGGAAGCGCAGGAAGCTGTCGGGACGGGAGAAATGCACCGTCTGCACCGCAAGTGCCACAAGCTGCGACAGCACCGTAGCCCACGCCGAGCCTGCAATACCCCATTTGAGCCATAGGATAAACACAGCATCGAGCACAGCGTTGAGAATAACCGAAATAAAGGTTATATTCATCGCCTTATTGGGATAGCCCGCCACACGCAGCATGCAGTTCAAGCCGTGGAACATATGAGTGATGACGTTGCCATATAAAATAATGCGCATATACTCACGAGCATATGGAATAGACTGCTCGCTCGCGCCGAAGAAATAGAGCAACTCGTCGAGATAGTACAAGCCGAAGAACATCAACACCACGCCCAGCACCACATTCAGCAGTACCACGTTACCCAGAATATTCTCTGCCGCAGGCTTGTTGCCCTGACCCAAGCGGATAGAGGTAAGCGCAGCCGAGCCTGCACCAACCATAGCACCAAAGGCTGCCGTGAGGTTCATCATAGGCATCGTGAGTGCCAAGCCCGTAATTGCCAACGGCCCTACACCCTGACCCACGAAGATACTATCCACGATATTATAGAGCGATGCCGCAATCTGTGCAATGATGGCAGGCATAGCATAGCGCAGTAGCAACTTCGCAAGGCTGTCGGTACCTAATGATAATGGTGAATCTTGA
>JAGBTO010000094.1 GCA_017631285.1 Alistipes sp. | reverse complement strand
CATCTAAATTCGGCTGCAAAGATATGCAGAGGAATTCAAAATTCAAAATTCAAAATTCTAAATTGCGCATATACATCAAAAAAAATGGGATTAACCCTTTCGGTAATCCCAAGTAAAGTCATAAGTAAACCTACTTTATAAACAGCAACTCACGATACTTTGGCAGTGGCCACAACTGATCGTCGATAACCTCCTCCAAGCGGTCGATGTGGGTACGAATCTCGTCAAAGAATACCTCCACAGTATCATGATAAAGGATTGCTCGCTGACGCTGATTCTCAACTCTGTTGGCAACCTTACGGGCCTCAATCATCTCATAGACCAAACGTTGTAACTCAGAAGTGTGCGACTGAATATTCTTTATCAACTCCAAATCGGTATCGTAGTTAATACCCAACTCCTTCATCTTATAGGCTTTATCCAAAAGTATTGCCTCATACTTCGATGCTACAGGGATGATATTATTCATCGTAATATCGCCCAGCACGCGAGCCTCAATCTGTATCTTCTTGGTGTAGGTTTCCCACTTAACCTCGGTGCGAGCTTCCAACTCAACCTTATTATATACACCCATATCGCCAAACATCTTCACGCTCTGCTCGTCAAGGTAACGGTCAAACAGAAGTGGTGCTGAAGTCTCGCAATCTAAGCCTCGACGCAAAGCCTCCTGCTTCCACTCGTCGGAGTATCCATTGCCATCAAAATGAATAACCTTACACTCCTTGATAAGTCGTTTCAGGGTCTCATATATAGCACGCTCCTTCTTCACACCCTGCTCAATCTTGGCATCTACCTCACTCTTAAATGCTGTGAGCTGTTCGGCAGCCGCAGTGCAGAGTGTAATCATCGCCTCGGCGCAATTATCCGAAGATCCTACAGCACGGAACTCGAAACGATTACCCGTAAATGCAAATGGTGAAGTGCGGTTACGGTCGGTATTATCCAACAAGATGGAAGGAATTTGCGACACGCCACTCATCTTCAACACACTCTTGGCATCGAAGCGCAATGCATCATCACTACCACTACGCTCCAACTTATCAAGCACCGATGAAATCTGCGAGCCGAGGAATGCCGAAATAATAGCTGGTGGGGCCTCATTAGCACCCAGACGATGAGAATTCGTTGCACTCATAATTGAAGCCTTCAACAGACCATTATGCTTATACACAGCAGCTATCACATTCACCAAGAACGTAATAAACTGCAAATTCTCTGATGGAGTCTTACCTGGACCAAAGAGGTTTACGCCCGTATCCGTACCCAGCGACCAGTTATTATGCTTACCCGAACCATTAATACCCTTAAAAGGTTTCTCGTGCAGCAACACACGGAAATTATGGCGACGGGCAATCTTATCCATAATAGTCATCAGGAGCTGATTATGGTCGTTTGCCAAATTCGCCTCCTCATACACGGGAGCCAACTCAAACTGATTGGGTGCAACCTCATTGTGACGAGTCTTAACGGGAATACCCAGCTTCAAGCACTCGCACTCCAACTCCTTCATAAAGTTAATGACACGTGTAGGAATAGCTCCAAAATAGTGATCCTCCAATTGCTGATTCTTTGCTGACTCGTGACCATGCAGTGTACGACCTGTCAGTACAAGATCGGGACGCACCGCCCACAGACTCTCATCCACCAGGAAATACTCCTGTTCCCATCCCAAGAAAGTGTGTACCGAGCTAACACTCTTATCGAAATAGTGGCACACAGCTGTGGCAGCTTTATCCACAGCAGAAATAGAACGCAACAGAGGTACCTTATAATCCAAGGCCTCACCTGTGTATGCAATAAAGACGGTCGGAATACACAATGTTGTATCTACGATAAAAGCTGGTGATGTAGGATCCCACGCCGAGTAGCCTCGAGCCTCGAATGTATTACGAATTCCGCCATTGGGAAACGACGAAGCGTCGGGTTCCTGCTGCGCCAAGACCTTACCCGAGAATGTCTCTATAACAAATCCCTTTCCGTCGGGTTCCGAAAATGAGTCGTGTTTCTCAGCAGTACCACCAGTCAAAGGCTGGAACCAATGTGTATAGTGGTCAGCCCCGTTATCCAACGCCCACTGACGCATACCCGCAGCAACACTATCCGCCAACTCAAGTGACAACGGAGTGCCATTATCCATCGTATTAAGCAAGGCCTCATAAGTAGGTTTATCCAGATATTTTCGCATCACAGAACGACCAAATACCTTCTCGCCAAAATACTCAGACGGACGAGCCGCAGGGGCCTTCACTTCGACAGCGCGATGGTTGAGAGCAGCCTCTACCATTTTGAAACGTAACAACATATATTTTCTATTTTATCAATTTACAAAAAATTGCAATTTCGCAACAAATTGCCACATGATGCAAAAATAGTATTTTTTCACCAAATGCCATATTTTTGCAGCTATTTTCAACAAAACTACTCCAAATTTCACTCAATCTACAATTTTTAACACTCATTTTTCATAAAACTTCTCTAAAAATCACTCGAAATTCACAAAACACCAATTTCTAATAAATCTATTATTATATTCCGTTTTAGCACACTAATTAAACTATTTATCCACTAACATCTCATCAGTCTCATTGCAGCGTTCACTCCACAATCACTTATCCGCCAAACAAAAGAGCATATTGCAACATCACTTTATTGATAAAAGGTATTGCCCTGTAACAAAAAAATTCTTATCTTTGCGTGAATTACGATGTATCGTAACTAAAACAGCAAACAAACATTTATACTACACATACAAATAAATTAAATTCCAACAATTATGGCTAATACCGAAAAAGCAAAGTTGTTCGCCGAATTCCCACCAGTAAGCACTGAGCAGTGGGAAGCGGTCATCACAACAGACCTTAAAGGTGCAGACTACGAGCGCAAGCTCGTATGGAGAACAGCCGAGGGATTCAACGTGCGCCCATACTACCGCGCAGAGAATCTCGAAGGCATCGATTTCTTGGGTACAGAGGCAGGCGAGTTCCCTTACGTTCGCGGCACACGCAAGTCTAATGACTGGGCTATTCACCAGACCATTAGCGTAACTTGTCCAAAGGCTGCCAACGAGGAGGCTTTGAAGCTCCTGAACTCAGGCGTTAATTCACTTGGTTTCTGCTTCCCTGAGGCAGCAACAGCAGAGGCAATCGACACTCTTTTAGAGGGTATCTGCATCCCAGCTGTTGAGCTCACTTTCTGTGGCAAGAACTTCGTTCCTACTGCCGACCTTATTATGGCAAAGGTGGAGTCTTTGAATCTTGCAAAGGAGGAGGTAAAAATCAACTTTATCTTCGACCCTATCGTTAAGGATCTCTCAACAAAGGGTATCTACTGCTGTGGTGACACAGAGGGTACAGCTTGCTACGAGGCTGTAGCAGCAATGATTAAGAAGACTGCAGAATACAAGTACATCCGCGTAATAAACGTATCGGGTGCTACATTCAGCAACGCTGGTTCTACTATCGTTGAGGAGTTGGCATTCTCTTTGGCTGCTGGTCACGACTACTTGGTTAAGCTTACCGAGATGGGTCTTCCTATCGACTTGGTAGCTCGCAAGGTTCGTTTCACATTCGCAGTTACTGCAAACTACTTTATGGAGATTGCCAAGTTCCGTGCAGCTCGTATGTTGTGGGCTAACATCGTGAAGGGCTACAATCCAGAGAAGGAGTGCTCTTGCAAGATGTTTGCACACGCTGTTACATCTACTTGGAATCAGACAGCATATGACCCATACGTAAATATGTTGCGTGGCACAACCGAGGCTATGTCGGCTACTTTGGGTGGTGTTCACTCTTTGGAGGTGTTACCATTCGACTACGCATTCGAGCAGCCAACAGAGTTCTCAAAGCGTATCGCTCGCAACGTAGAGCTTTTGTTGAAGCATGAGTCACACTTCGACCAGGTTATCGACCCAGCCGGTGGTTCATACTATATCGAGAACCTTACAAAGAATATTGCAGAGCAGGCTTGGAAGCTCTTCCTCGAGGTTGAGGATAAGGGCGGCTACGTTGAGGCTTACAAGGCTGGCTTCATCGTTGAGAAGGTTAAGGCATCAGCTGCTGCAAAGGATAAGAACATCGCTACTCGTCGTGAGATTTTGCTTGGTGCAAACCAGTATCCTAACTTCACAGAGGTTGCTGATGCTGCCGTTTCAGCTGAGACAGTAACTCGCAACGCAGCTGAGGGCAACGTACTCACTCCATACCGTGGCGCTATGGCATTCGAGGCTATGCGTTTGGGTGTTGATCGCAGTGGCAAGGAGCCTAAGGCATTTATGCTCACTTGCGGTAGCTTGGCTATGGCACGTGCTCGTGCACAGTTCTCTTGCAACTTCTTCGCTTGCGCTGGTATCCGCGTACAGGATAACACATTCTTCCACTCAGTTGAGGAGGGTGTAGCAGCAGCGTTGGAGGCTAAGGCTGACATCGTAGTTGTTTGTGCTTCAGATGACGATTACGCAGAGGTAGCTCCAAAGGTTAAGGAGTTGCTCGGCGGCAAGGCTATCTTGGTTGTAGCAGGCGCACCAGCTTGCACTCCAGAGCTTGAGGCACAGGGCATCAACAATTTCATCAACGTAAAGAGCAACGTACTCGAGACTCTTAAGTTCTATCTTAAGGAGTTGGGTATCTAAAAAGCAGAGCTATTATGAGAGCAAAATTTGAGAATTTATCATACGCAGGTGGCGCAGCACAGTGCTGCAACGCCGCTGCCGAGGCTAAGGAGCCTTGGCTCACAGCCGAGCAGATACCCGTTAAGGCTAACTACACGGCTAAAGATTTGGAGGAGCTCGAGCACCTGAACTATGCTGCAGGTATCGCTCCTAACCTTCGTGGTCCTTATTCAACCATGTATGTAATGCGTCCTTGGACTATCCGCCAGTATGCAGGTTTCTCTACTGCCGAGGAGTCAAACGCATTCTACCGTCGTAACTTGGCTGCAGGTCAGAAGGGTTTGTCAGTAGCATTCGACTTGGCTACACACCGTGGCTACGATGCTGACCACCCACGTGTAGTAGGTGACGTAGGTAAGGCAGGTGTATCTATCTGCTCTGTTGAGGATATGAAGGTGTTGTTCAATGGTATTCCATTGGATAAGATGTCAGTATCTATGACTATGAACGGTGCTGTATTGCCTGTATTGGCATTCTACATCGTGACAGGTTTGGAGCAGGGCTGCACACTCGATCAGTTGGCTGGTACTATCCAGAACGATATTTTGAAGGAGTTTATGGTGCGTAACACCTACATTTATCCTCCAAAGTTCTCTATGAAGATTATCGCTGACATCTTCGAGTACACATCAAAGAATATGCCTAAGTTCAACTCAATCTCTATCTCTGGTTACCACATGCAGGAGGCAGGTGCAACAGCTGATATCGAGTTGGCTTACACATTGGCAGACGGTTTGGAGTACTTGCGTGCAGGTATCGACGCAGGCATGTCAGTTGACGCCTTCGCGCCACGTTTGTCATTCTTCTGGGCAATT
>JAGBTO010000093.1 GCA_017631285.1 Alistipes sp. | reverse complement strand
GGATGGCGTAATCAAAGCCCGCGCCGCCAAGACCGCCAACGGTTATTCTGTGGAAATAAGAGTGCCGTATCACACACTGGATATTATTCCCGGCGGCTCCAAAGATTGGGGCTTCAACTTCTGCCGCGATACCCGCAACCCCAATCAGGAAGCGAGTGCTGCAAACGGCTATTTTAATGTAGCCGGTAATTTCCTGAAAGTAAAAAATATCAATATACCGCTGGAAAAATACGGCTGGGAAACTTCTCCGCCGACAGTGAGTGTAAAGCGTTCCGGCAGCAAACTCAAGGTTGATTTGAGTGTAAGCGTAAGCAATCTCGCGGCCCAGGCGCAGAACGCATTGGTTGACTTTGTGATTATCGGTGATGGCGGCAGTGCCACCGCTGTAACTCCCCGCACGTTCAATGGCGAAGAGAGTGTTAAAGTTGTTTCCCGCGATTTGGAGCTGGATGCTCCCGGCAAATACCGCTGCATTGTAAGTATCAGCGATCCGGTTACCAAAAAGGTCTACAAGCGGCGCACTTATCCGTTGACCGTAAACTTCTCGCCGGTGGAAATCACACTTAGCTACAATGTTATACCCCTGCTCTACCAATCGCTTCAGCGATGCTACGGCAAATTCGGGCGTACCCATAAATACTATGCGGAGATCTTTTCCTGTCATCGTTGTGTTGCTTTGTTTAATCTGCGTTGCTTAATCTTCTCGCGCATTTTGCGCCATGCCTTCGTAGCTGTTACTCGTTTGGCTATTGGAAGCCATACGGGCGCGAGTTTTTTCTTTATCTTCTTGAATTGAGCATCGTACCAATCGGTATCTAAGAGTGATGAGTCGTTGGTAGCCTTAATCATCAGGTAGATGGCGATAGGTGTCAGGATAAAGGAGGATATCCACATGCCCGTGAATGAGTCCCATG
Source organism: Alistipes sp. (assembly GCA_017631285.1). Classification (GTDB taxonomy): domain Bacteria; phylum Bacteroidota; class Bacteroidia; order Bacteroidales; family Rikenellaceae; genus Alistipes. The sequence goes on along the minus strand of JAGBTO010000093.1, from coordinate 34,146 downwards.
TACCCTCTTTGGCCATCTTTTCACCCGATGTGCTTATGACGTAATAGATGACGAAAAATACCACCGAAATTACTATCGGAGTACCCATACCACCCTTGCGGATAATCGCACCCAGTGGCGCACCAATCATAAAGAATATGATTACCGAAATAGGCAGCGACAATTTCTTGTGCCAATCGTTCTTGCTGCGATATAACTGATTTAATCCCTCTTTAGCGGTACCCTCATCGAAATTTAACGAGTTACGGCTGTTTTGAGCCATAATCTTTGCTGAGTTCCAAATTTCGTTACGTCTGCGTAGGGGTAACTTGGCTATGGAATCCAATATGTCAGCATCTTTGAACTCCGATTTGTCGATACGCAATGAATCGGGGAGTTGTAAAACCTGTATGTCGTTTGTGAAGATATTATCTTTAAGCAAAGGGTCGTATGTACGAGCGACAGCCTCGGATACAACTTTGTTGAGTGAGTCGATAGCTGCTTGTAATTCAACAATATTCTTAGATTGCGAATTATTAATCATAGTGTTGTCGCTCTGTTGAAAATCGAAACCTTCCATTCTAATGGTCATATCCTGAACATCGAATTTATCGTGACGTAGAGCATTCTTCGTGTACCAGCGAGTATTTCTTGTTAGCTGGTAATTATCTCCATTGTATAGTGTTACAAGCAAAAACTTCTTATCATCTGATAGACGTATATATCCCGTTTCTGCCATCGTCGTAGTCATATTTCCACCCTGAGAGCGACTATCATAGATAAGCACATCGTGCAGAAGTCCTGTTTCAGGATCCTGGTGCTCAACTCTGATGCTCATATTTTCATCAATGCCGTTGAAGAACAAGCCATCTTTGAACTCAAGTACCTGTTTTTGACGCTTAATGTCGCTTAAAATCATCATCGAGCGCTTGTATGCGTATGGTACCAGGTTGTTTACAAGGAAGAAACTTCCCACCGATACAAGCAATGTGACGACGATGAGTGGTTGCATTATGCGCATCAGTGACATACCTGCTGATTTCATTGCTTGCAACTCGAAATTCTCACCCATATTTCCCATTGTCATAATGCCAGCCAACAGCAAAGCCAGCGGCAAGCCCAATGGAATCATGTTTATGGTGGCGTAAAAGAGCAACTCAATAATGACGTCAATGCTCAGTCCTTTACCAGTCAGGTCATCAATAAAACGCCATACGAAGTTCATCATCAACACGAATGTGACAATGAAAAATGTCATTACCAAAGGTCCTAAATATGCCTTTAATACAAGTTTATGAATTGTTTTCATTCTTTAATGGCGTTTTTTATATTGCGCAAAGATAATATTTTTGCGACAAAAAGCATTATTAAAAGTGTAAATATTATACATGTCCCAGGCGGTACTTCCAAATTATAGCTTATGACAAGTCCAGTGACGGTACCAATGGTGGCCATCAGTGATGCAGTAAGCGTTATATTGCGATATGATTTTGTAAGGTAATTTGCTGCAACACAAGGTATGGTAAAGAGTGATAACAACAGAACTATTCCCATAATTCGAATTGCAAGAACTATAGCTATGGCGACGATGGCTGATAAAAAGTATAATATGTATCGTGTTGATACTCCTTGGCTTGCAGCGTAGTCGTGGTCGAACGCTAAGAATATTATTGGACGCCACCATGTGGCAAATCCAATTACACAAACAAAAGTGAATATAGCTAAAACGACCACCTCCTGATTGGTGACCGTGATTATGCTACCAAACATATAACTTGTCAAATCACCTGAGGTATATCCTGGTGTCAGGTTTAAGAATAGGGCTCCCACTGCCATGCCTACCGACCAAATAATTCCAATGGCCGAATCTTCACGTATTACCCTATTGCGGCTTGCCCACTCAATGCCTAATGCCGAGGCTATAGCAAAAATTAAAGCTCCAAATAGAGGGTTGGCTCCGTAGTAAACGGCAATGCCTAAGCCGCCGAATGAGGAGTGTGTGATACCTCCGCAGAGAAATACCATGCGGCGCGAGACGATATATGTCCCTACTATTCCGCACATAATACCAGATAATATTGCAGCTAAAAAGGCATTCATCAGGTATTGATATTGCATTATGTCGATAAAAAATTCCAAATCGAGTGAATTTGTTGTGGTTAAAACGTGCGCAAATTTACTTTAATTATCGGATTGCATCAAAACTTTTTTCAATTACGACAAAGTTTTTATACTTTCGCAGAGTAAAAAGTCTAATTTTAGCATGAAACGTCGAGTAAGTTTTCATACATTGGGTTGTAAACTCAATTTTTCCGAGAGTTCTACTCTTGCACGCCAATTTGAAGAGGGCGGTTTTTTGCGTGTGGGTGCGAATGAAATATCAGATATATGTGTTATTAACAGTTGTTCGGTGACTGAACATGCTGATAAAAAATGTCGTAACCTTATTCGTAAATTACACCGTCGTAATCCTGGTGCTATAATAGCAGTAACGGGATGTTATGCCCAGTTAAAACCATATGAAATAGCTAATATTGAAGGCGTTGATATAGTGCTGGGTAACAATGATAAAGGAGATTTATATAAACGAGTACTTGAGATAGGTAAACGCTCACAAACTGAAGTGTATAGTTGCGATTGTGAGGAGATTAATCGCTTCTTTGCAGCCTTCTCTACGGGTGACCGTACGCGTTCGTTCTTGAAGGTGCAAGATGGTTGCGATTACAAGTGCGCTTATTGTACTATTCACTATGCTCGTGGTTCGAGTCGAAATATGCCTATTGCTGACCTTGTTGAGGAGGCAAAACAGGTGGCAGCCTCGGGCTTGAAGGAGATTGTAATTACGGGTATTAATACGGGCGATTTTGGTCGCACTACGGGTGAGCGATTTATTGATTTGCTCAAAGCGTTGAACGAGGTTGAGGGTATCGAACGTTATCGTATTTCTTCCATCGAGCCCAATCTCATAACTGACGAAATAATAGAGTTTTGCGCCTCGTCACCTAAATTTCAACATCACTTCCATATTCCACTCCAAAGTGGTTCGGATAAGATTCTCGGTTTGATGCGTCGTCGATATACATCGGCCAAATATGCCGACCGTATTGAGAAGATTCGTTCACTGATGCCCGATGCTTTCATCGGCATTGATGTTATTGTTGGCTTCCCAGGTGAGACGGAGGTTGATTTTCAACATACCTACGATTTGTTGGAGCGTCTTAAGCCTTCATTCTTACATATTTTCCCATTCTCGGAGCGTCCTGGTACACCTGCGGTTGAGATGGATGGCAAGGTGCCGTCGTACGTCTCCACACAACGTGTTGCTCGCCTTGAAGAGTTGAGTGATAGGTTGCATCGTGAGTTTTGTGCTCAAGGGGTTGGTTCTCAGATGGATGTGTTGTTTGAAAGTACCATGCGTGGCGGAATGATGTTTGGATATACGGGTAATTACATGCGAGTAAAGGCTCCATATAATCGCGAATTTATCAATAAGATATGTCCGGTGAAGATGCTGTCTATTGATGAAAATAACGATGTCTTGGTTGAGGTTTTGGTTTAAAATTGTGAATGTAATTCACAGTAAGCGGTGGAATATTAAAATTTTATTCGTATATTTGCATGAATAAGCATTATAAAACAGAATTATGAAAGGCATTCGTAAACGAGTTACCATAGGCTTTTTGAGTATAGTGGTGTTGCTCTTTTTTTCGGGCTTGGTGTCACTGTTTGAGCTCAATCACATGAGTACTGATATAGAGTCTATTCTCGATAGCAATCGTCATAGTATTGAACTCACGGAAAATATGCTCGATGCAATTTCAGCACATGATCGTGCAGTGGTGAATTATGCTGTATTTCGTGATACGCTCTACTCCGATTCTTGTAAAGTTTGCTTTGCTGAATTCTCGGCACATATCGACAAAGCTCGTCAGGGAGCATCGAAATCTACTGTTTTGATGTTTGATTCGCTTTGTATTAATGCTGATCGTTTACATGCTGTGGTTCACGAACTTAGAACTAGCCGTACGATCGAGAATCTCATTTTATTTGATACTCTATCTAATGGTGTGTCGTTCGATGGCAAAGGTTGGTATGACCGCAACTATGTGCCAGCATACGATGCTGCGAGTAATAGCATAATGCGAGTTATGTCGCATGCTCAGATATCGCTCTCACCACGAGCCGAACAACTCAGTAGAAATGCCTACCGAGCTGTTACACCCGTATTCATCTCGTTGGTGGTGATGATTGCCATCCTGCTGATGTTCTATTACTTTATCATGATTTATGCGTTGAAGCCTATCGTTGAGATGAACAAGAGCTTGGGTGATTGGTTGCGTTACAAGATTCCATTCAAGATTAAATCAGAGTGTAGAGACGAACTTCAGGAGTTGAACGAAAAGATAGGAAGTGTAACAAATACATCCAAAAAATTGTATTAGGACTTATGAGATTAGGTATTGTCATACGATATATTGGAATTGTTTTGTTGGTGCTAGCAGCATTCATGCTGATGGCAGCAGGTATATCCTATGTCAATAATGTCGATTCAGCTTACTCACCTTTGGTGATGTCGTCACTTATCACCCTCCTAATAGGTTGTTTCCCGCTGATATTTGTTCCCAAGACCGACCGTATATCTCAGAAAGAGGGTTATTGTATTGTGGTTGGCGCTTGGGTTGTGTCGAGTGTTGTTGGTATGTTTCCATATCTTATGTGGGGTGGTGAATTCACTCTGTTGAATGCATGGTTTGAGTCGGTTTCAGGCTTCACCACCACTGGAGCATCCATCCTAAATGATATAGAGGCATTGCCTCGAGGGTTGCAGTTTTGGCGCGTCGCATCGTGCTGGATAGGTGGTGTGGGCGTTGTGATGTTCGCACTTGTCATTTTGCCATCAATTGGCAAGAGTAAGATGATGCTTTCCAATGTAGAACTCTCGTCGCTTGCGAAGGATAATTTTCACTATCGCACTCAAACCATTGTACGCATAATTCTCTCGATATATGTGGGCCTTACGATAATCACTCTTTTAACGCTTAAGTGGTGTGGTATGAATTGGTTTGACGCTTTGTGCCATGCTATGTCGGCTTGTAGTACGTGTGGATTTAGCAATAAGAATCTGAGTGTAGGTTTCTTTAACTCCCCTATCATCGAATTAGTATTAATTGTGGCGATGCTTGTGTCGGGTATGCATTTCGGTTTGATATATGCCACCATTACCCGTAAGCCCAATAATATATTTCGCTCGGAGATTACACGCTGTTATCTGGGCATGTTTATAGTGTCATCGGTGCTGATTGCCATCTCGTTGCGTGCTGCCGATGTTTACCCTTCCGTGATATCGTCGTTGCGTCATGCTGCTTTTCAAACGGCTTCGCTTATGACGACATCGGGCTTTGCAACTGCAAATTGTAATACGTGGACTCCATTTGCAATACTTGTACTCATGTTCTGCATGTTGGTATGTGGGTGTGCAGGTTCAACATCGGGCGGATTAAAGGTTGATCGTTTGGTCTTGGCAGTGAAGATGTTGCGTAATAAGATTCAGGCACAACAACATCCCAATGCCGTTGTACGTATCAAGGTTGATGGCTATACTCAGGATAGGGATATGCTCAATACGGTTATGATTTATATAGTGGCTTTCATGTTACTAATATTGATTGGAACGTTTGTAAACACATTGTTTGGATGCGATTTGATGACAGGTTTTTCAGCAGCTCTTGCCTGTGCAAGTAATGTGGGACCAGGTTTCGGCGAGGTAGGCACAATGGATAATTACTCTCAGCTGCCAGCTGTATTGAAGTTGAACCTGTCGATAATGATGTTGTTCGGCCGTTTGGAGATATTTGGATTGATTCAGCTATTTTTCATAAGATGGTGGAAATGATAAAAAAGAAATTTTATATTGCTAGTTTGGCATTTGTTGCATTGTGTTGCACGGAGGGTGTAGCACAAGATATTACTGCTCGAATAGCAGGTATGGAGTCAAATAAGGAGTATATGCAGTTGCTCCGCCGAGATGAGCAAGTAAGGCTTCAAACCGATTCGGTGATGTCTGTCATTAAGGATGTGCGTGCCGATATGAAGAAGATTGCCGAAGAGCGAGATTCGTTGTCGCAGGAGCGTAATGATTCGATGATTATTGTGTTGTCGGATGCCGAGGCTAAGGTTAATTCGTTACGAGCACAGAAGGTGAAGCTCATGGACCAGATAAATACCATGGAGCAAGATTTTGTGCTTGCGTCGGTGAGCAAGATTGGAAATGCGGGCTCTGAGCAAAGTTCCAATTCGTTGTATAACAACTCTTATTTTGCCAAGAGCATTGAACCTGAGGACTATAAAATGTTGCTTGAGTTGCATGCTACGGAGCAGTCCACATATGAGCATGTACGCAATTATGTTGCAAATTACGCTAAAATTAAAACGCTCAACGATAAATATGTTTTTGCCAAAACTGAGGCCGAGTCTGAGGCTTTATTTGCTGAAATTTCGGATATTATGGCTGAAAATATAGCCCTTGAGCGACAGATAGCCAACGTGTGGAGCGACATATACGATCACAAGTGCTACGTATATTCTTACTTTTTGGAGAAAGAAAATCGCATAGACCTACTCAATATCACTGAGAATATGATGCAGGAAGCACGTCAGCAGAAATTAAACATCACAGATGAATGTGTGTCGGAATATGTTGTTGATTATTGCTTGCAAAAACCTGTGGTGCTAAATTATGAGATTTATGTTGCCAAGATGTTGAACCTCACACCTGCAATCGATTCTTTGTCAAGGGCGGCTCGTGTGGTGAGAAGTGTGGATTATAAGATGCCAACATTAGAGGTTGAACGACGTTCGTTTGTCGATTATGAACCTATCGAGTTTCATAGCCGTAGCCCATATACTACGTCGAATCCTATTCCAGAGTGTGTAAATTACGAATATGGCACCATCTATCGTATATTGTTAGGTGTGTTTAAATATAAACAGCAGGTCTCAATTTTTCGAGGAGCTGCTCCTTTGTATGTTCAGGTCGAGGATGATGGACGTTTCAGCTATTACGCTGGAGGCTTGCGTACACGTGCCGAGGCGGAGTCTGCTGTGGAGATAATGAAGAAGAAGGGTTTCCGCAACCCTCAGATTGTTGAGTGGTGTGATGGTGAAAAGACAAATCTTTCCGCCGAGGGAGTTGTGCGTACATCATATCGCATCGCCATTTCAGGCGGAAGTCTGGATGATATGGTGCGAGAGCTTATCTCTACTATGGCTAAGGAGTGTCAGTTGTCGCGTCTGGCCGAAGATAGATTCCTTGTGAGTTCGTTTGAGAGTCGAGCTGTAGCTGAACGTGTAGCCGAGGCAATTAAGAAGAGCGATGACTCACTAAGTGTCGAGGTGCAGGAGATAAAGCCTGACCCAGAGGACGAGGATGAAGAGTAAATTTTAAAATTAGATATTATGGGATTTGTAGCTTTTCTTGTTTTGCTAGGAGTGTTCTTCCTGGTTTTGGAATTGATATTCTTGCCTGGTGTTACGCTAGGAACAATATTGTCAGTTGTGAGCTATGGCATAGCTATCTATTTTGGTTTTGCCCGTATGGGTGTAGTTGGAGGCTTTGTCACCATGCTTGTTGTTGTGGCATTGTCGCTTGTGGCTACGGTCGTGTCGTTGCGAGCTAAGACATGGCAGCGCTTGGCGCTTAATAATAAGATTGATAGTCAAAGTAGCGAGAATCTAGCTTCGATTGTTGAGATTGGTGCTAAAGGTGTAACAATCTCTCGCCTCTCACCTATGGGAAAAGTTCAGATTGGAGGCAAGGTGTATGAGGCAAAGTCTGAAGGTGCATATATCGAGCAGCGTACAGAGGTTGAAGTAGTGGGTTTTGAAAACTTTACTATTTTTGTGAAGAGAGTATAATGTAATTATTGAATAAATCTTAAAACTTTATTGATATGAACGAATTACAAATTGGAATTTTTGCCGTGTTGGGCGTGCTTGTCCTCATAGCAATTTGGATTATCTTCTATTTTATACCTGTTGGATTGTGGTTCTCGGCGTTGGTGTCGGGCGTGAAGATTAACTTGCTGCAACTATTTTTGATGCGTTGGCGTAGAGTGCCACCTTCAGTAATTGTGTCGTCAATGATTGAAGGTACTAAGGCAGGTTTGAAACTCGATGCCAATGAGTTGGAGGCTCACTTCTTGGCCGGAGGTAATGTTACAAATGTTGTGCATGCATTGGTGTCGGCGCAAAAGGCAAATATTAATCTCGATTTCAAGATGGCTACGGCTATCGACTTGGCAGGTCGTGATGTGTTTGAGGCTGTGCAGATGTCAGTCAATCCAAAGGTTATCAACACTCCACCCGTAGCTGCTGTGGCGAAGGATGGTATCCAGCTCATAGCTAAGGCTCGTGTTACGGTGCGTGCCAACATCAAGCAGTTGGTTGGTGGTGCTGGTGAAGAGACAGTGCTGGCTCGTGTTGGCGAGGGTATTGTGTCGTCTATCGGTTCGGCTGTGTCGCATAAGGTTGTGTTAGAGAATCCCGACTCTATCTCACGCGTAGTGTTGGAGAAGGGCTTGGATGCAGGTACAGCGTTCGAGATTCTTTCGATTGACATTGCCGACATCGATGTAGGTAAGAATATCGGTGCGCAGTTGCAGATGGATCAGGCCGATGCTGATAAGAATATTGCTCAGGCGAAGGCTGAGGAGCGTCGTGCCATGGCTGTGGCTTTGGAGCAGGAGAATAAAGCTAAGGCCCAGGAGGCGCGAGCAAAGGTTATCTTGGCCGAGGCCGAGGTACCATTGGCAATGGCCGAGGCATTCCGCAATGGCAATTTGGGTATTATGGACTACTATAAGATGAAGAACATTATGGCCGATACGCAAATGCGTGAGACCATCTCGCAGCCTGCAAAGAAGTAGTGTTCTACCCTATTAAATATAAAATCAGCCGATCTTCAATGGTCGGCTGATTTTGTTATGTTGTATTATATATTCTAAAGTGCTAGAATGTCGGGTTTGGCATTGGCGTAGCATGGCATTGTGCGACCTATACCTGCGTTGATGTATGTGGGGTCACACATTACATAGCGTTTACCCTGGAAAGTGAATGCATCACCCTCAACCTTCTGGGAGAAAGCTACCGCACAGGTTATATGACCAACACCGTCGCTTGCCGCATTACCCTCGTAGCGAAGACCGATGACATCAAGACCAACCAATTCCTTGACAAGCCATGAAAAAACGCCCACACGGTCTTTGCAGTTGTTCTGCTCATAGAAGAATGATTCTTCGATAAAGAGCTGCTTCTGACGACCGAAAACCTGCTCGTCAAGTGCATAGCCGAAGCCGTTTTGCACAAGGTTGAGCAAGTAGCTCACAGCCTCGGTTTCACTCTTGCCGCTAATCTTTTGGCGCAGAGGTGTGAGGATTGCATTCGAGAATTCGGATGATAAACTCTGACGGTAATATACGATATTATCGAGTATAGGATAGTTATATTGCAATGCAATGTTACCCAAATACATCGGAGCCGTGAGTTTTTGTCCTAACATAGCACTCAAGCGAGTGAATTCAAACTCCTTGCTTTTGCCAATCTTCATTGAACCATTCATGTCCAGACTCAACATATTCTGAGCATACTCAAAGTTGTTGTCATATGTGCGGAACCCTTGGCTCTGGTTGTGGCCATAGCTGTAAATATAGAACTTCTGCGAGCCCAGAGTGAGGTACGAAACCTCGTAGATATTTTCCTTGAATGGAAGTAATAATACAAGAGCGCTGCCGCATGTGCCTACTTGAGCGCGATATTTGAGTTGCGAGAGTAGGTATGCCTGCAAAGCAATACGCTCATTGGGACTGCTATTGTCGTATGCCTGCTCACTCACACGTTTGATAAGTTGATAACAACCCCATCCATTGAGATTATGTGATGTGCTATACTGTTCAAGGTTATTAACCATAGGCTTGGTGACACTACTGAAAACTTGCCACATCGTACTAAAACTTTGCTCATCGGGAATAGACATGACGGGAAGTTTGTTCTTGTCGCATGGTACGCTAATATCCTCTCCGAAGAAATCAACACGCAATACATTGCTTGCCGTTGGCAAATTACTGCTTGGACGCTCTTTATCAACTACATCCTTAACCGATTCAACATCATTTTTTGGTGCTGGCAGAGGCTTGGGTGTGCTAGGCTTTGGTTGCTCAACAGGTGCAACTTCGGGTTCAGGCAACACATCTGGTATAGGAGCTGGTTGAGCTGCATTAGGTTTATAATCAGCCCAGCGCTTCTTCAAATACTCTGCAAAAGCTGCATTTGCCTTCTCGCGATAATCCTTGTACTCTTGTGCGCGTTTTTGCTTATAGGCTTCAAACTGCGATCTTATGTCGTTTTGTGCCATGGTTGTGAAACATAGGCACAACGTCAAAAGAAGAAGAATATACTTTTTCATGGATTACGATTTTAGGTTAAAAGAGGGTGTCTAACGCTATGTTAGCACCCTCTAGTTATAAGTTATATTTAAGATGCCTGATTATTGAGCCTTAGCAAACTTTGCAAGCTCCTCATCGTAGATTTGCTTGAAACGCTCGCGGTCGAACTCCAACTTCATAATCTCATCCTCAGAGAGCTGCTTAGCAACTTCCTCAGCAACCTTCTCCTTGCTGAGCTGGAGGCATACGTGGTAGCGGTAGTTGCCCTCCTTAGTTTTAAACAACTTCTCACCAGCGATATCGGCACCTACGAGAGTCTGGTTTACAACTGTGCGTGTCAACTCCTGATACAAAGACTCAGCCTGTGTCTTATTATCTGCAGATGCATTCTGACCATAGCTTTCAATTACGGCCTTCACCTGAGCTTGAACAGTTGCTGCCAACTCCTGGCGTGCATTCTGAAGAGCAACCTTCTTTGCCATAGAAACATCGGTGCTAGTACCCATTTGTACTACACGCCAATATTTCTTATCAGAACGATACTCATCGCCTCCCAATGGAATTGAGATTTCAACATCACCTTCAGAGATTGGAGTTGTCTTTGATGACTTACTAGAAGAACAATTTACACTTGTAGCTGCAAAAAGAATAGCTACAGCAAAATACAAAATCTTTTTCATAATATTAAAGTTTTAAAGTATAATTATTTAATAACAATCTTATAAGGTAGATGGAATTTAATCTCATCTTGTTTTTTAGTCTCGTTATTTACTACGGTAATAACACCCTGAGCCATTGCTGTACGACGTTCCAATGATTTATACATACCTTCGGCATTGAAATTCAGACGATGATTGCCCTTTCCATCAAAGCTTACGTTTAAATCACTATCAATCCTTAGGCGTGTGCCATCTGCTGTGAAATTGATGTGCACAACTTGGAATGGGGTGTCGTATTTCGAGCGCAAGTCTAACCATCCCTTAATCTGTACAGGTTGGTCATCATACTCTGCTGCGTTAGCATCTTTGTCTGTAATAGTCAAATCTAACTCTATCTGACCAAAAGGAATAATTTGTAATTGGTTGTCGCTGACGTCGAAATAAATGGTGTGACGCGTCGCTCCAGATGCAAACTGCTGCGTCATCTCAATCTTATTATCATCCTCGGGTTGGCAATAATCATAATTGTATGTTATTTTGTATGTGCCATCTTCTTGAGGAGTGCAATTTATGTTTGTTGCATATTGACTCTTTAAGATTGGTGGACGCGATGTAGTCATGCGACGGCCTTCAAGATTGAGATAATACACAAATTCACCCAGTGAGTTCGAGAATGGAACAATTGATATCGATCCATAAAGCTTGCGGTAGTTGTTCATCAACGCCTTAACATCGTTCTTACGTGTTTGGTCAATGAAATACTCATACAATGCCTCCAACTCGTTCAGAGCACGATTGATAAACTCGATTTCGGTAAATGTGGATAATGATTGCTTGAGGTTTTGATAGTTGTCGTTATGCTCTCTATCAATCTTCAAATACTCCATAACCAAAGAATTACGCTTGAGTAATGAGAATGGATATTTGGCATGCACCTCATACTTATAACTTTTCTCTCTCTTGTTGTATATCTTCTTCCAATATATCTCTGCATCGTCGAGTGTAATACCTGAGATAAATGGTAATTTGGCTGCGACAGTCTCAACCTGCGATTCATAGCGACGCAGAACATCAGTCTGCTGACCATCTATAGTTTGAGAGTCAAACGATAACTCCTTTGATGAGATATTAACAGCTACGCTGCTAATAATGGATTGACGAATATTTGCCAAACACTGTACTTTGGCTGCGTCCAATGTGGCATCTTCGGCCGAGACGATGATGTGATCGGCTTGAGTGATACCAACCCATGATGGAGTTTTTTTTGCACTGCTCTCAACAACCTTCTCCTGAGCAAAAAGAGATTGCGAGGTAAGTAATAACGCAAAGATTATAGTGAGTAGTTTCATAATTGTTACATTTATTGTTTACTCTGATAAAGCATATAGCATATCGCCAACGCAACGATTGCAAGCAATCCGTTGATGATTATAAATGTAGGATTAGATACTTCACATGCGATAAGAATTAAATCCAATACAAATGTTAGTACCAACAATGTGAAACATGTTACTTTTATAAGCATCGATGTACGTGGATACTCCTCAAACGAAATACCCATGCCCGTCACCAAGAACGCGGCAAATAGAGCTGTGCTAATTCCCGTATAAAGAGGTTCGCATCCTGATGCGTGAAATGCGTAACCAACCAATGCACTTGCTGCAAGTGCTAAAATGGTCATAAAAATATTCACTTTCATAATAATTAGCAATTTTAAGGAAGTGTTGGTGGTATTGCGCTCAACTCGGGTGTGAGGTCTCCAACCTGCTCGGCTGGAAGCCAATTCTGCATACCTTGTTTCCAAATATATGTTTGAGGTGTAATGACACCCTTACGAATATACTCAACAACCTCACCTAACGAGAATGGTCCCTGCTGACGACCCTCAATTACTGCATATATGTAACGAGGTGGCTCAGGTACATGGGTTGGGTTGAGTTGATTATTGAGCGTCGTATGAGCAGTGCTCATAGCCTGCTGGAAGAGCGAAGTCATAGATAGCCCCATCGCAAGTTCCATCATTCTCTCCATTGAAAGATTATCGTCACTCATAATATTATTGTTTTAGAGTTATTATTACAATGTTGGTGGTACAGGTGGTACGGGAGGCACAGGTGGAATTGGTGGAGGTACAGCTCCAAAAGCATCGGCAAATTCAGCCAATGAGCCCAATACATCCCATGCAGCCATACCCTGCTTCCATATATACGAAGTCTTATTAAGTTGGCCGGCGCCAATCATTTGGCGTATCTGAGCATCAGAGTAAGGACCCGCCTGCGCGCCATTAACCACAACAAAATATTGAGTTGTAGCAGCTGGTGGAGGCGTTGGAGCCTGAGGCTGAGCTACATTTTGCATCATCGATCCCATCATGCCAGCCATATTGCTACCGACAGCACCACCCATCATCATGCCAGCCATCATGCCAGCAGGGTTCATTCCGCCGCTACCGCCATCACCCAATGTTGCACCCATCATGCCTAAACTTTCAGCTGCTGTACGAGCAACTTCGCCCTGAACATTGATTTGGTGTGCACGAATGTAAGCATCCTCTGTTGACAGGCGCTGGCGTCGTTGAGTCTCCTCGCGGTTAATACGCATAGACTCCTCTAAATTCTCCGAAGCAATACGCTGTTGATCGAGAATATTCTGGCTCGTTGCAATACTTGTTGCTGCGAACTGATTGCTTAAGATGTCGGCCTGAGCCATACCCTGTTTCATCAGAGCCTGGTAACCAGGAGATGTCGAATCAAGAGAGATATCAGAAATATCGATACGGCGTACGTTAATAGCATAATCGTCTGCCATAGGACCTACGATGCGACTCTGTACATATTCGCTGATTTGGTCTATGCCGCGTTCAATTTGCACAACAGGAATACCGAGTTGGAAAGGTGCGTTTGTAACGGCGTTCTTCACATAGCGAATAAGCATCTCACGAATCTGCTCTGAGAGGTCATCCATGCTGTATCCCGCCATCTGATACTTCGAGATGAAGGCGCGATAGTCTTGGATGTTAAATGTTATAGAACCCTTGACTGTTGCAGGTACGGTGAGTCGTTGCTGCTCAGGCTCGGTCAGAGTAATGTTGCGTACGAAGAAAGGAAGACGTATAGTTCCTGCGCGATTGATGAAGAACACCTCAGCCTGGAATGGCGAAGCACCACCAAATGCAGCACCTACAATCGAACTTAAAATTGGGAAATTGGCAGTCTTTATTACTTCATCCTTGAAACCTTCAATAAAGTCCATGCCACCCTCCTTGTCATATACAAAGACAGCAACTTCACCCTCCTTTACGCGTAAACGGCTACCATAACGAATGGCGTTCATCTTGCGTGATGGCTCTCCCGATGGAGACCATTTCCATATAAGATAGTCTGACTGGTCACAACGGATTACATCCATTATGCCACCCTCTTTTTTACTTCCAAACAATCCCATAGTCCTACTATTTTATAATATTTTCCAATTTTTTAATATCACTTTGGTAACGAAGTTTGCACTTCGAGATAAACTCCTGTGCTGCAGCTATATTGTCTTGCTTTTGATAGTAACGGACAATTTTTGTAGCGCAATCCATATCGCCAACCAATCCCATGCAATAGTCGATAAAGAACTTTTCGGCTTCAGCAATCTCATCTGCTGCCAATACTAATTCAAGTACTTCAGTGCGTAATGATGCATCATGCTCGTCGTTCACAACCTCGCCATTCTTGAAACTCTCGAGCTGTTCTTGCCAACGCACAGCCAGATTTTCATCTACCTGTTTCTTGACACCTACACCACCAGCCGAGGCGAGGAAAATGATTACAGCAAAAATAACAGCCCATACGATAAAGTTTTTCATACTCATAGCTTTGCGACGACTTTCGATATTATCAAATTGCTCGCTAATCTCGGAAAGAAGGCGTGCTACTTCACGATTTTTACCATAATCGCGCTGTGTTGTGCGAGCTAAGTACTCGTACTCATTCTTTAGCTCGGCGAATTGTTTGTCGCTATGACTATTGCCCAATCGCCCTGCAATCTTCTTAATAATTAAAACTATACTCCAGATGCCCAACAAAGCTGCAATAATCAAGAATAATCCAGCATTGCTAACTACATACATCACAAGTACTATCAGTGTGAGTATTGGTATCATGTAAACCGACAGCTGCCCCATGCTCTTGGCAAATGATGGCTCAGGCAATGATTTTACTTGATAGAGAATATTTTCCAGTGCATCAACTGATTCTGATGCGCTAGCGTGATTTTCATCGCCATCAACGACATGCCCACACACCGGACATATACGCGAAAGAAGAGGCATTTCCTCTTTACATACAGGACATATCATAATTTTAAGTTTTATAAATTACCGAATAACCATTTTGACAAAGAGTTCTGTAGCTTTTCACCTGCACTCTCCTTGTGTATTTGTTCTTGAGCATTTTTCTTTGAGGCTTCAATCTGCATCTTCTGAAGCATCACCTCGTCGTCATGCATCTTCTGAGCAAGTTCTTGTTGTGCTTGCATCTTCTCAAGACGAGCCTGCATCTCGGCACGCTCCTTTTCGTCGATAGTTCGCTTGATAGAATCTACCATCTTCGTAGCCTCTTCGAAGCGTGTGCTTGATGGATCTACAGACATCAACACATCCAATGCTCCAGGATAATCTTTCAGGGCGATTTTACCCTTTGCGTCCTGAAGGGCCATAGTGGCGAACTTATCCACCATTTGAGTGTATGTAGCTGTCATCTTTTCAACAACCAGCGGGTACTCCTCAAGGCTTTCAGGCACAGCTGCCAAAGTAGCAATAGCCTCCTCGTACTCTCCTCGGTCGGCTAAAGATTGGGCCTTAGCAATTATGGTTGGAACGCGACCTGAATAGTAGTCGATAATCTTTTCACGAGCATTGCTCATGAAAGATCGTACTACAGGGCTCTTGGCATTGATTTGATTAATAGCCTTAATCAAAGAACGACTCTCAGAAACATCCATACCTCGTACTTCAAATGAGGTTTCGGCAGCAATGATATTCTCGCTTAGATTTACAACATATGCTGATACTTCCAAATCGATAATGAACTGTGGAGGAATAGTTGTGCTGACAACTTTTTCTACAGTATGAACATTTGCTGTTAATACAAATGGACCCGCCGATGCTCCAAAGCCATTCTGTGTAGTCATCTGAAGAAGTTTCTGACCAAGGGCTTTCTTTGCTTCAGCTGGAAGAGGCAAATCATCACATACAGCTGGTGTTATGGCTATTCTCTGGCCATTGTTCACCTGTGCCATAGCTGTCAATGTAAATGCACTAAAGAAAAGTGCAACGATTAATTTACGTATCATAAGCTATATCTTTTTAAAGAATCATAACCCCAAAGGTAGAGATTCTATTATTAATTTCCAGTTTTAGGTTGCGACTCATAAGAGTCAGTAATATTCTCCTTGTGTTGTGTGTTTTGAGTAAAGAGTGTATCAAGGAGCTGAATACCCTTTTACTATGTGTTATAAACGATTAACAAATAGGGCAAGGAACTGTCCAATAACTCCGCTATTGGACGAGTTCACTTTCCTATTTGCTTTCCCAAATAATCTTTGGGGTTTACTTATCGCCTATCGTAATCCAAACTTCGCCCAATCCCTTTGGAGATCTACCGACAGTTAGATTGTAAGGCTCATTTTTTAACAAGCTAACAAGCTCTCTAACAAATCCAGACGCGTCAATTGCTGTTTCCTTACCACTTAGCGGATTCTTTGCATAAAGTGGTATGCGTACCTGATTGAATCTTAATCTATTTGCTGAACGAGCGTCAAGCGAGAATCTGCCCTCTTTTGCATTGTCGGCAAACCAAGCCTCGATAATGTCAGCAAGTTCGTAGTTGCCTCCATTGATGCTGAACTCCTCTTCAAAGTCGATAGGACAAGTGTCATATCTCATAAGAGTAACACTAATTTCGCGACCATTTGTGAAGAGGTCGTCAAAGTAATTCTGGAGACCTGCCAAGAAATTATCCTTAAAGCTTAAACAAGACTCTTCCAAAACCGATGTTGATGGTGTTGAAGTCGAAACAACTGAACTTGTACCAGTGTTACCTGAAATAATCTTTGACGAGTAGGCGTCAATAGCTTGCAAATTAAACTCTACCTGCTTGTTTGGGCCAAGTCTCTTCACCGTGTAATCCAAGTTTAGGATAATGTCAGCTTTTGCCGAACGACGCAAGCGCTCAATAGGCGTCTCAGCAATACTTCCACCTGCATTCTTACCCATCATCAAAGCCATCTCTGCATTTTCATTCTTGATGCGGTTCAACTCCTGCTCCAATGACTGAATTGGGAAATCTTCCTTAGCCATGAAATCCGCCATTGCAGATATCATGGTTCTAATTTCGCTGTTTTGTTTAAATGCAGTTTCGTAATCGGGAACGGTAACTTTCGTACCCATATTATCATACTCCATTACATAGCCATTCCTCTCAAACCATCCGTCACTTGGTATAACCATAATGATAGGCTTTTTGGCCTGACCAAAGGCTGTCATGCATGCAGCAAATAATACCACCGAAAGTAAAAGAATCTTTTTCATCTTTAATTAAAATTAAAATCCATCACTAAGCTTCTTCTTCAAGCCATCACTCTCCAACTTGTTCTTCAAGTTGTCAAACATAACCTGAATGTACAAAGCTACTTTGTAGCCACCCTTAACCTGTCTTCTATCCTGACCACTTGGAACACCATCGGTAGTCATATTAACATATGCCAAATATGGACCACCAGGAGCGAAGAATGCATCGAAATAGGCTGCATTTGCAGCATAAGCCGACTCATTGAGAATTGCTGGTGTAGAGTTTGCGCTGGTATTGCCAGGCAATCCACGGAAAATACAAGCATGAACAGCGTTTCTCTTGGCGCTCATGATAGCCTTATCCACACTCTTGCCAAATCCCCAAACCTTAACGAATTTGGTACCCTCGACACCAACCTTTACGGTGGTGATTTCGTAGTTCTCCCAACTTTCATACGATGCCTTTCTATCATTTTTCTGAGCAAAACATGCCGAAATGCCGATAGTGCAACACATGAAGAATACTAATAATTTTTTCATATTGACTTAGTTTTTAAGTAAATATTAGAATGTCCACTTAACACCAAACTTAACAAATACGCCGCTATTAACATCAAGCATAGTCTCCTCCTGAGCAGCGAAATAAGCCTGATAACCAGCGCTGACGAAGATTGACAATGGCTGGAATGTAGCAGCTATACGTACACCTGGCTCAGCAACATAACCTGCAATCTTGCTTGGCTTCTCCTCCTCGTCATCTGAATAATACTCTGACTCCTCATCATTTGACTTGTTCAAGTCGAGTAACGCACCACCTGTAACAAAAGGAGTAATCTCAACAAATCGAGTAAGAGGAACACCATAACCCAAACCAATCTGTGCATCCATAAGAGTCTTGTTGAAAGCATCCTCAAGGTCTTCATTGCTTTGATATACATTAAAACCAAGGTTTACCATACCGTAAGCGATACCTCCGAATTTTGCAATATGTGCAATGTAGTCCATATCCAAACCACCACGGAAACCAATCGCATTAACACCTGCGGTAAGAGCAACACCCAACTTCAAGTCATTCTTCTGCTGGAGGATGTAACCATCTTTAACCTTACCAACACCTGAAATCTGGTAGAAATAAGATGGCTTAGTTTGTCCAGTAGCAACACGAGAGTTGTTTGCAACCACTGTTGCGCGAACCATACCGTGCTTAACTGAAACCAAATTACCCTTGCGATCCTCCTTGTAAGAATATGATTGGAAACGGCTACCATTCTTTATGCCCTCCTTTGTACCAATCTTAGCAGCAATAGGTCTTGTTGAAATTACAGCAGCATTGCTCTTCCAGCCGTTAACAGTCTTCTCGAGTTTGTAAACAATATCCTCATATGCTGAAAGACATGCGTCGTAGATGCTACCTGTAGAAGAACTTGAATCTGAGCTTGTGCCCAATGCAGTAACGGTTGTCTGGTAATCCAACTGGAACTTCATCTGGTCGTAAGCTGCACTTGCAGCCAACTTATCAGCCTCAGAGTAGCTTGCATCAGCCCATGCCTTCTCGTAGAAGTTGTTGAGCACATCTTCGTCACCCTTCAACTTATAGGCGTGAGCAACAGACTTAACTGAGTATGATGTCTCAGAACCATCTTTTGATATTGAAGAGTCATAAATATCAACAACAACAACGTATGCGGTGTTTACAAGAGGCTGACCCCACTCCAATGCTTGCTCCTTAACTTTAGCAGCTGCCAAGTTCTGCATATCCTGGTCATTGGCGTTGTAAAGACCTCTCTGCTGAAGGATTGAATCATCAAATGTGCCATCGCTCTTACGGTTGAAGATGTAAGAGATAATCTCTTTACCCAAGTTGTTAGAGTTTACGGCTGCAGTCACATTAGTACTTGATGTAGGCACCTTGTCGCTATGCTCAACGTTGATAAGCTTTGTAGAAATGAGGTTCTCATCAAACTTCTCATCTACCTCCAATGTATAGTAGAATCGTTCTACATCAGTAGCGTGAGCCTGGCTACGATTAACGAATACATATGATACGCTTGGACGGTTGTACTCTGAAGGTACAAGTTCCTTAACTTTTTGTTGAGCGTTCAATGACAGTACGCTCAAAATCATCATGATGCCTAAAAAGTAAAGTTTCTTCATAATTAAGGTTTTCTCACATTACCTCCCAAATGTGAATGTTATAAGGTAATTAATAAAGGTATATAAGGGAGGTTTGGTGTAATCCCAATTATATGCCTCAGTTTAGGTTTGTATTGTTTTGTTTGTTTTTAATCTGCACAATAGAAAAGTATGTGCAACTTTTGTTTGTGTTATGAGGTATCAAGTATTACATGAGATAAATAACGTAAATACCCCCCCCCCTCAGCGAGTTGCGAGGATGGTTGCGAAAACTTGATATGTATATACGCCTACTCATGATATTACAAAGTTAATACTTTTTTGTTAAAAATACCATTTTCGTGTAAAAAAATAACAATTACGGATTATGTCGATAAATAATGATATAATTACGTTAAATTTCAGAGCTGAACATAGTTTATAATGTTCCTATAACAATAACATATCTGGCCTGTACGTTTACTTGAAAGTTGAATTTTTATGTAAGATTGAAATAATTGCGAAAATTTTGCGTAAAATCATTGGTTTTTGGTATATTTGCAGATATTTTGAGAACGAAATAACGATATGAATTAAATATGAAAAATTATTTTCAGAAAATGTGGGCGACATTGATGGTTGTAATGCTGTGTGTTACAACATTCTTGTCGTGCTCAACTAAAGAGGAGTATGAGTTTGAGTTTGAGTTGCCAGGTCGCATTGTTACTCAACTCGGAGCTTCGGTAGTAGTATCTTTTAAGGCGGTGAATATTTCGAGTATGTCGGTTACCTCTATTCCTGAAGGTTGGGAGGTAATGGATGTTGATTTGGTAAAACGTACAATGACAATTGTTGCCCCTAAGGAGTATACCACAGATGATAATAATGTTGAGGAGAATGGCTTATTGAAGATGACTGGTTTTACTGCGGCTGGTACATCGTTGCCAACATCTTCATATTTATCGTTGCAAAATAGGAGTATCGACCTTACTGCTCAACATTCTAATAGTTATGTAATCTCGCAAAAAGATACACGTTACACCATCGATGTTACACATAAGGGTGAGACAGATGAGCGAATAGCACCTGCGAAGGTTGATGTGGTATGGCAATCGGAAGTGTATCTGGTTGATTATGACAGCTATGATGCCGAGAAGGGAACTTATACCTTCTATGTTAGTTCAAAGGAGGTTGAGGATGCGAATGGTAATGTAGAATCTACAACTATTCCTTATGGTAATGCTGTTGTGGGTGCATATGATGAGAATGATAATATTATTTGGAGCTGGCATTTATGGCTAACCTCTGAGGTTGAGGAGATTACTACTGCATCGGGAGTCTTTATGGATCGCAATTTGGGAGCACATTACAATGGTGGTGGCTCGACAGATACCGATGATATATATGCTTCGTATGGCTTGTATTACCAATGGGGTCGCAAGGAGCCATTCCCTCGTCCAAAGGATTACAATTTCTCGAATAATCAAGATCAAAAGATGTATTCAGGAGGCGGTTCAACAAAAACATTCCGTTATGTTACATACGAGATGGTGAAAGATCAGGCTTCTGCATTTGAGTTTGGATCAAGAGAGTATGCTACGGCTTATCCGTTTACCTATATTTTGGGAACTGAGGCAAATGATTTTGATTGGTTGCATGGCGAGCATGATGCTGCTTTATGGACCGAGTCGGATAAGAAGAAGAGTGTGAATGACCCTTGTCCTTATGGTTGGCGAGTGCCCGATGGCGATGCTTTTGTTGGATTTGATATCGATGAGGCTGAGGATGCAGCAGCAGTTGCGGATGTGAAGAATATGTATGGCTGGCATTTGGTAGATAATAATGGAGTGAAGATGTTTATGCCAGGTGCAGGTCGTCGTAGCTATGAAAATGGCGTGCTTACTAATGTGAATAACTATGGTTACGAGCATAATCCAATGCCTTGGATTGGATATTATTGGACTGCAGGCGCTGTGGGCGGAAATAAGTCGCAGTCGATGTTCTTTGACTTGAATACTACGCGAGCTGTAAATAATCGTTATGAGGCGCAGAAGGATATGTATCGTGGTAATGGTATGCAGGTGCGCTGTGTGAAGGTGAAATAAACTCGCGATATTTATTTGAGATATGCAATAAAAGGTTGTCCAAAATCATGGACAACCTTTTTTGCTACTCTACCCTATTGGTGTTATTATTAACAGATTGTTTGTGCGATACTTCTCGGCGGTTTAGATTTTTATAATCTCGCTGCTTGTCGTCGTCTTTGTTATTGTCAAGGCAAGTTACCAATAGCAATGAGCATAATAAAATCGTCAGCAGAATAAGGTATTGTCTTGTAGCTTTGCGTAGATCATATTTCATTTCAAATATAATAGATAAAAGGGGTTGTCGCAGCATGTGTGCAGAACAACCCCTTGGTGGTTGGGAATGATTAATTATTTGCCGACATAAGCTCCTTTAGCAGTGTTATATTGTATGTAGCTTCGCTCACACCAGCCTTCTCGGCGTTTTGGAATAGTTGCATCGCCTCCTGGTATTTGCCTTGTGACATGGCGAGAATACCACGTGAGTTCATTGCCTGAGGGTTGTTTGCAGGAATATTGTTGAGATATTTTGCTGCTTGTTGGTAGTTCCCATTTGCCATGGCGGCATTTGCGGCATTGATGCGTGCTTCCACCGATTGAGGATAGTTTTCAACAGCCAATAGCATGAGTTCGTTCCACTCCTTGCTACCCTTTTGATATGTCATAGCGACCATATATATATCCTCTAACGACAGCTTCGATGGGTCGCTCTTGAGTTGAGCCTTCGCCTCGTCTATGTTCATTTTAGGGGCTTTGCCGTCAATTTCAATGGTTGTTTTGCGTAGCTTAGGATACCAATTGTTTAGCATGGTGTTGTATGACTTAGGATACCTTTGCTTTATAACATTGTTCTTGTCGGCAACCTCTATCGTACTATCGTCGATAATGGCAATAATGTCGTGATAGTTCTCTATGTCCCCCTCTGCAAGCCACATCTTAAGCTCTTCCCAATCAATAGGTGCAGCCTTTGATTCAATGTTAATGCTTGGCGATATTTCACTCTGCATGAGGTGTCTCTTTACTGCCTCGGCTCGCTTTGTCGCTAAGTTGATATTGAATGGATATGGGCCTTCGGGTGAGGCATATCCTGTGAGGAGTATGGATGTAATACTACTGTTGTCTTTCAGAGACTTGCTTAATTCGCTAATTTGCATATTGTTATCCATGAAAGAACTGTTTATTGTACTCTTGTTTACAGGGAAGAAGATGTCGATATCTTCAATCTCGACGATTTGCTTGGCACTTGGCGTAATGTATGCCTTGTGGGCTTGCAGACTCGCAGCTTTAGCGTCGAGAGTCTTCTTTGCCTCCTCGTTGAGCATGGCTATCGGGATGATGGCTTCATCCTTTGCTATGTCGTGGCATGCTAACCACTCCTCGCGTAGAATAAGTTCCGATTTACTCATCCATGTTTCGAAGGGAACATCGGTTTGATAATCTATAATCTGCTCTTTGTGATTATGGCGACGTATGTAGGTGTTGTTAGATTCCACCATGTTGCTGCGACTGCGCTCGTGGGCAATATGTCGGCGGCGACCATCAATGTAGATGGCTGGAAGTTGCAATAGCTCGTTGCCATTGGTGATGTATGGAGTGATACACAATGAGTGGTTTGAACGTATCTTAACACCATCGATGAAGATTGCGAAATCGACCTCCATGCGGTTGCTGATGTGTTGCATTGTAATATCCTCGATAATCAGACCATTATTGGTTGTGGTTTTTTTAGCCTTGGCTTGCTCGGATGTAGATATCATAAGGCACAAGGCAGCCATGATAAAGTAGATGTGTTTCATAGACTGTTTGTTTTAAAATAGATAAACAAGAGAGATAGCAAGCTTTGTTATACCCCAATAGTTTTTGTTGCAATCGGTGAGTGTGGCTTTGCTGTCTTTTTTACCTGGGTATTGGTCATACCAAGCATGAGCGTATCCAACACCTACTTCGGCCTCGAGATTCCAATGTTTGCCCAACATCCAAGCGTAACCGTAGGCAATACCGCCACCTAAGGTGTGACCTTTATAGCGGTTGTGTTCCAATCCATCCCAAATGCTGAAGGGGAAGAATGATACGTTGCCTACATTGAATCCACCTCCGATGAGGTGTAGGCCTAAGAAATGTCCATTGAATCGTTCGCATGTCCAATAGCGAAATTCAGGTTGTACAAGCCAATGTTTCCACTGCTTGTTGTCAGAAAATTTAAAGGGATTGAATCCTGCGGAGATGTCGAGTGTTGTTTGTTTGCCTAACCCTATCTCCAAGCCCAAGTTAGGCGACGCTGATGCCCAGTATGCAAAGTTAGTTTTAATACCAATCTCTTGAGCATCGATTTTTCCGATAAATGCTGTTATTGACAGCATGATAAGCAATAATTTTCTCATAATTTGAAGATTGCATTTTGTTCACTGTCAATCATTCAAACTTCGCACCAAAAGAGTCGGAAGAAGAGAAAAATGTCTGTACCTTTTATTATAATAATGAGTTTACGCCCTCGATGGCGAGTATAATTAGGGCGTAGCGTATAGATTTACCTATGAACATGGTGAGGGTTGTGTAGTAAACGTTACTTCGCATTAGTCCTAGCATGACAATTATTGCCTCGCCAATCCATGGTAAAACACCAAAAATACCCATCCATGCACCATATTGTCGAACGAATCGTTCAGCTTTATCAAGCTTAGCTTTCTCAATTTTGAGCCAGCGCTCAATCCATTGCATATTACCTAAATAGCCTAACCAGTAACATATCATGCCACCTAAGGTGTTGCCTATGGATGCCCATATTAGGCAATATAGTGGGTCGAGTCCCATTTGGATAAGTATGGTAATCACCAGCTCTGAGCTAAAGGGCAGTATGCTCCCGGCAATGAGTGCCGACAGGAAAAGTCCCAAGTAACCCCAATTGATGAAAAATTCTACGATAGCATCCATTTTCGAAAATTTACTGACAAATGTAGTGAAATTTTTGCTATATTTGCAACGATTGTGCCCTGGGCGGGTGCTGTATATTTGAGAGTACGTTTAATTTGCATCGTAAATAGATGCCCTAAATGAGTAGATATGAAGAGACTTTTATTACTATTTTTCCTATTGCTGAACCTTGCGAATGCATTGGCTCAGGTGACTACGGCTTCACTTCGAGGAGTTGTTGTTAATTCATCAAAAGAAATACTGGTAGGGGCAACGGTTGTTTTGTCACATCCGCAGACAGGTCAGACATATGTCGTGGCAACTGACGCTGAGGGACGTTATGCTTTGCATGGAGTGCGTCCTGCATCTGATTATCTGGTCGAGTTTAGCTATGTAGGGTATGAGAATAAATCCATAGGTTCGGTGGCGCTACGTGTTGGTGAAGTCCGTGAGTTGGATGTTGAGCTTGTTGAAAACTTGGCAATTGAAGAGGTGGTTGTCGCTGTTGAAAATGATGGGCTGGCCGCAGTTGGTAATCGATTTTCTGAAAAACAAATTTTGCAAATGCCTACTGTGTCACGTTCGTTGTACGATGTGGTGAGGCTGATGCCGCAGGCTATGCTTACTAAAGGCGGTGGCGTGTCGTATGGAGGAGTGTCAAATCGCTACAATGCATTTATGGTCAATGGTATAGCTAATAACGATATGTACGGCTTGTCGTCGTCGGGTACTCATGGCGGTTTGTCAAATGCAAATCCTATTTCGCTGGATGCCATTGAGCAACTTGATGTTGTGGTTGCGTCATACGATGTTCGTATGAGTGGATTTGGTGGCGGTGCTATAAATGCCATTACTAAGTCGGGTACGAATAAGTTTCAAGGTAGTGCCTACTCGTATTTTAATAATCAGAATTTTTATGGTACAACACCAGGTAAGGGTGTTGCTGAGCGAGCCAAGCTACCCAGTCAGACATCGCAGATTTATGGCGTGACTTTGGGTGGTCCAATTGTAAAGGATAAACTCTTTTTCTTTGTAAGTGGCGAGTTGAATATTAATCGTAGCCCATCTTCTTATTTCCTCGGTTATGATGGTGTAAACCTCGATGATGCTGAGCTGAAGCGTGTGTCGGAGCGCTACAAGACTCTTACAGGCTATGATGGCGGTGGTGTTGGTCGCCGTGATGTTGAGCAGCGTTCGGGCTCGGTGCTTGCAAACCTGGAGTGGCATATAAACGATAGAAATCGCATGACAATGAGTTATAGCTTTTTGGATGCATGGGCCGAAGAATATGCCAATTCGCTGACTTCCTTTACTTTCTGTGGTTCTGGATATGCCAATTACAGCTCTGCTCACCATGCTGCATTGTCGCTGGAGTCGCGTCTGTCAGATAGAGTGCATAATTCGCTTCGTATTGGATTTTCTCGTATTGGCGATGGTCGAGCTCCTGACGTGAAAGGGGATTTTCCAAGTGTGATAATTAAAAATACGGGCACTACGGGCGGTGTTACTCTTAATATTGGTAATAACCGTTATGCTGGAGTGAATGCGCTCAAGCAGCAGGTTGTAACATTGACAGATGACCTTATTATCGACAGAGGTGCGCATAGTATTACGGTGGGTATGCATCACGAATTGTATAATATTCACAATCGTTATTTGGCTAATTCATATGGAACATATACCTACAATTCGGTGGAGGACTTTGAGCAGGATAAGGCGGCTATTTATGAGTATAACTATACCGACCCTGAGGTTGCGGGTACTACAACCTGGGGCCCTAAATTCCGTGCAGCTGAGTTAAATCTCTATCTGCAGGATAGATGGTCGATTGGTCGCGGTTTGCATCTTAACTATGGAATGCGTGCTACCCTACCTATGATATTTAATACTCCTACGCCAAATGATGGGTTCAATCAAAGCTATGTTGCTAAAAAGTATGGTGTTCGCATAGGGGATGTTCCTCGTTTGCAGTTGCTTCTATCTCCTCGTGTGGGTGTTAATTGGCAACGTGATTATGATTGGGGCCGACTGGGTGTAAATGCCGGTGCGGGAATATTTACAGGTCAAGTGCCATTTGTGTGGATTGTAAACAATTATTCAAATACAGGTGTTGAGCAGAAGGGTGTTAAATATACAGGTGCTGCGGCAGATGCTGTGAAGTTTGAGAAAACACCTCAGCCTACTGTGGATTCGAATACAAGTCTTACGCTCAATGCAATGAATAAGGATTTTAAATATCCTCAAAACTTTAAAGCCAATCTGGCGGTTGAAATGCTTTCGCGCAGCGGCTGGCAAATGCAGGTCGAGGCGTTATATACCAAGACATTGTATAATGCCGTATTTCGTAACTTAGCTGTTGAACATATTGGTGACAAAGTATATGCCGTACCTGCGGGGCAAGGTGTTGACGCCGCTGGAGCCATAGCTGGCTATAAGGGCGAGGATACAGATTATTCTGCAATATATTATCTGGACAATACGTCGAAAGGTTACGCCTATTCGTTGTCGGCAAGTGTGTCGAAGAGTTTTAGTTCTGGTCTGTCGCTTATGGCATCATATATCTTTTCTCACGCATATTCTGTATGTGATGTGCCTTCGACATCGTCTTCGTCAAATTGGAATAGAACATACGCCACTGATTTGAACTCGCCGGCATTGTCGCTCTCTACATTTGATGTGCCACATAAGTTTTCAATGGCAGTGAATTATAGCAAGCGTTATGCGAAGTTGTTTGATGTGAATGTGAGTGTGATTTATCAGGTGAATTCGGGTCAGCGTTACTCGCTTTGTTTTGGCGAGACGGTTGATTTTAATGGTGACGGGGCTTTTGGTTCTACACTGATGTATATTCCTACTAAGGAGGAGATGCAGCGTATGAAATTTGCTGATGGGAAGTCTATGGAGAGTTGGGACTCATACATCGAGAGTGATAGCTATTTGCGCTCACATCGCGGTGAGTTTGTTGAACGTAATGCAATGCAGACACCCATGGAGCGTACTATAGATTTGCATCTTGCACATGGTTTCTATTTTGGAACCAAATCGTCTCGTAAGATGGAATTGTCATTGGATGTGATGAACTTTGGTAATATGCTGTGTCGTCATTGGGGGACATACTATAATGTGTCAGGCGTTAGATTGCAACCTGTAACTATTACAGCGGTGCATGATGGTGTGCCTGAGTATAAATTTACCAATGCCAAACTCTCTGCCGATGACCTGTTGTCGCGTTGGCGTATGCAGGTTGGTGTAAGGGTTGTATTTTAGTGTGTGAAATAATTGTAAATTTTTGCTAAAAATAGGCTGTAAAATGTGTAGATTGAAATATTTTTTCTATCTTTGCAAGAAATAAGTTTTGTTATGCCACGAGGATGTTACATAACCCAGCAATGTGCGAAGCATCATGCGGAAGAGCGATGCTGTGGTTCTTGTTTCTCAAATTCTGGCGTTATTGTAAATCAAGACGTTACAACTGTTTATTTTTATTAGATATGGGCGACTGTTTAGTCGCCTTTTTTGTAGATGAATATGAAACAGAGAATAATACTTAAGGCTGGCACTTTGGTTCAGGATGGTGAGTCTAAGAAAGTAGATGTAGCCGTTGTTGATGGAAAGGTTGCCATTGTTGGCGAAAATATAGCTGTTGAGGCTGACGATAAAGTTGTGGACTGCTCTGGCAAGATTGTATGCAGTGGCTTGGTGGATTTGCATGTTCATTTGCGTGAGCCTGGATTGTCGGCAAAGGAGACTGTCGCTACGGGTACCGCAGCGGCGGCGCACGGTGGCTTTACCTGTGTGTGCTCAATGCCAAATGTGTCGCCTGCTCCCGATAATATGGAACATTTGCAGGCGCAGTTGGATATTATTCAGCGTGATGCGGTGGTTAAGGTGTTGCCATATGCGACTATTACAGAACGCCGTATGGGTGAGAGCTTGGTTGATTTTGCCGAATTAAAGCCTTATGTTGCAGGTTTCTCAGACGATGGTTCGGGCGTGCAGAGTGAGGATGTCATGAAACAGGCTATGAAAGCTGCTGCTGATAATGGATGTATAATTGCAGCTCATTGCGAGGTAAATGAACTTCTTCGTGGAGGATATATCCATGATGGAGAGTATGCTCAGAAGAATGGTCACCGAGGAATTTGTTCTGAGAGCGAGTGGCAGCAAATTGAGCGTGATATAGAACTTGCCGCTGAGTCGGGTTGCCGTTACCATGTATGCCATATATCTACCAAGGAGAGTGTTGCACTTATTCGTGAGGCGAAGCGTCGCGGTGTTAAGATTACATGCGAAACGGGACCTCACTACCTTACTATGTGTGATATGGATTTGCAAGAGGATGGTCGTTTCAAGATGAATCCTCCTATCCGTTCTGCTGCTGATCGAGATGCACTTGTCGAAGGCATTGTAGATGGTACAATCGATGTTGT
Organism: Alistipes sp.; assembly: GCA_017631285.1. Classification (GTDB taxonomy): domain Bacteria; phylum Bacteroidota; class Bacteroidia; order Bacteroidales; family Rikenellaceae; genus Alistipes. Next base: position 4,980 of record JAGBTO010000093.1, on the reverse strand, counting down.
TGCTACCGATCATGCTCCACATACAGCCGAGGAGAAGTCTCGAGGTCTGGAGCGCAGTGCAATGGGTGTTGTAGGTCTTGAAACATCATTCGCAGTGATTTATACTAAGTTGGTAAAGAGTGGCGTTATTTCGCTTGAAAAAGCTGTTGAGTTGCTTGCTGAGTCCCCACGTCGTATCTTTGGTTTGGGAGGCAAGATTTCGGAGGGTGAGGCTGCCGATATCGCTGTGTTTGACCTTGATTCAGAGTGGACGGTAGATCCTGCGAAGTTCCTCTCGAAAGGTAAGGCGACTCCATTTGAGGGTTGGCAGTTGCAAGGCGAGTGCTGTTTGACTATGGTTGATGGCAAGATTGTTTACGAAAGATAGAACAAAACATATAAAATTTTTAGGAATGAAACCATTTACAAAAAAGTTAGTACTTGAGAACGGTTGCGAGTTCCTTGGCTATGGTTATGGTGCCAATGTCGAGCGAGTTTGCGAAATTGTTTTCAACACTTCGGTGGTGGGTTATCAGGAGATTCTCTCTGATCCCTCAAACATCGACCAAATTGTGGTGATGGCTTATCCTTTGATTGGTAACTACGGTATTACCGATGAGGACTTCGAGGCAAAGGTGCCACAGATTGGCGGTATGGTTGTGCGTGAGTGCAACGAGAGCCCAAGTAATTTCCGTTACACAAAGACTTTTTCTGAGACTTTGGAGGAGCAGGGCATCCCTTGCATTGCAGGAGTAGATACACGTCAGATTGTGCGCATCATCCGCGATCAAGGTGCGCAGCGTGCTGCTATAGTAAATATTGAAACTACTAAGGAGCAGGCGTTGGAGATGATTAAGACTACCCCACTTCCAACTGATCAAGTTAAGAAGGTTAGCTGTCGTAAGCGTTGGTTCTCTCGTACCCCAAATCATAAGTATGATGTAGTTGCGGTGGATTGCGGTATTAAGCATAATATTATCCGTCAGTTCAATAGCCGTGGTTGTAACGTGACCATCGTACCTTATAACACAACATTGGAGGAGATTAAGGCGTTCAACCCTGATGCAATTTTCATCTCTAATGGCCCAGGTAACCCTGAGGCTCTACCTGAGGTTGTGGAGTTGATTAAGTCAGTGAAGGGTGATATTCCTGTGATTGGTATAGCGCTCGGTATGGAACTTATTGCTCTGGCATATGGTGCGAAGGTTTGTAAGATGAAGTGTGGTCACCACGGTGGTTCGGCAGTACGTTGCATTGAGAGCGGTCGTATTGATATGACAGCTCAGAACCATAGCTATGCTTTGGATGCTGAGTCGTTGAAGGCTACAAGACTTTCGGTAACTCATGAGAATGTGTTCGATGGTACCGTTGAGGGTGTTGAGTGCAAGGCTGATAAGGTCTTTGCTGTTCAGTTCCACCCTGAGAGTGCGCCAGGTCCGCAGGATAGCACATATCTTTTCGATAAATTCATTAAACTGATGGAGGAGTATCAAAATGCCTAGAAGAACAGATATTAAGAAAGTGATGGTAATCGGCTCAGGTCCGATTGTCATTGGTCAGGCTGCAGAGTTCGACTATGCAGGAACACAGGCGTGCTTGGCATTGAAGGAGGAGGGTTACGAGGTTATCCTTGTGAACTCAAACCCAGCAACTATTATGACCGACACCAATATTGCCGATAAGGTGTATATGGAGCCATTGACATTGGAATATGTGGCAAAGATTGTGCGCTATGAGCGTCCTGATGCTATCGTTCCAGGTTTGGGTGGTCAGACTGGTTTGAACTTGGCTGTGCAACTAGCCAAGAAGGGAATCTTGGATGAGTGTCATGTCGAGATTTTGGGTACATCGTTCAACTCTATTGAGGAGGCCGAGGATCGTGAACTTTTCAAGGACTTGTGCGTTCGCATTGGTGAGCCAGTGTTGCCATCGTTGGTGGTGAATACCATGGAGGATGGTGTGAAGGCAGCCGAGGAGATTGGTTATCCTGTTGTGTTGCGTCCAGCCTTTACTTTGGGTGGTACAGGTGGCGGTTTCGCGGACAACGAGGAGGAGTTGCGCGAGATTATGCGTAATGCGTTGATTCTCTCGCCTGTTCACCAGGTATTGGTTGAGAAGAGTATCAAGGGCTACAAGGAGATTGAGTTCGAGGTGATGCGTGATAGCAACGACACCGCAATTGCAATTTGTAGTATGGAGAACATCGATCCTGTTGGTATTCATACAGGTGACTCAATGGTTATTGCTCCAGCGCAGACCCTTACCGACAAGGAGTACCAGTTGATGCGTAACAGTGCACTCAAGATTATCCGTGCATTGAAGATTGAGGGTGGTTGTAACGTTCAGTTTGCATTGGATCCACTCTCATTTAAATACTATATTATTGAGGTAAATCCTCGTGTATCTCGTTCATCTGCCTTGGCTTCAAAGGCGAGTGGTTTCCCTATTGCACGTGTAACAGCTAAGATTGCTGTAGGTCTTACTTTGGATGAGATAATGATTGCAGGTCGTCCTGCATGCTTTGAACCAGCATTGGACTATGTGGTGTTGAAGGTAGCACGCTTCCCATTCGATAAGTTCAGCGATGCATCTAACGAACTTGGTACGCAGATGAAGGCCACAGGTGAGGTTATGAGTATTGGTCGTACTATCGAGGAGGGTATCCTGAAGTCTATCCGTTCGTTGGAGACAGGTGTTTGCCATATCCACAACAAGAAGTTCGATGATTGGAAGGTGGATGCTTTGTTGGAGTACATCCGCAAGGGTACCGATGATCGCATCTATGCTATTGCACAGCTTATCCGCTTGGGCGTTGATAACCTTATTATCTATAACCACACCAAGATTGATATGTTGTTCTTGGAGAAGTTCAAGAACATCGTTGAGATGGAGAAGGCTGTTGCTGCCAATGTGGGCGATGTCGAGGTATTGAAGGAGGCAAAGCGTATGGGCTTTAGCGATAAGTTCATCGGTCAGCTTTGGGGTAAGTCCGAGGCTGAGATGTTCCAGTTGCGTAAGGCAAATGGTGTATTCCCTGTATATAAGATTATCGACTCTTGCGCTGGTGAGATTGATACCTATGTTCCTTACTTCTACTCTACTTACGAGGCAGAGAATGAGTCAGTAAAGAGCGACCGCAAGAAAATTTTGGTATTGGGTTCTGGTCCTATCCGTATCGGTCAGGGTGTTGAGTTCGACTACTCTACCGTTCATGCTATCTGGACAATCAAGGAGGCTGGCTACGAGGCTATCATCATCAACAATAACCCCGAGACCGTTTCTACCGACTACACCATCAGCGACAAGCTCTACTTCGAGCCACTCACCGTGGAGGATGTGATGAATGTGGTTGAGCTTGAGCAGCCAGAGGGTATCGTTGTATCGCTCGGTGGTCAGACTGCCATCAACCTCGCAGAGCCATTGGCTGATTTAGGCGTGAATATTATTGGTACAGGCATCCAGGCTATCAACAACGCCGAAGATAGAAAGTGCTTCGAGCGCATTATGAACGAGGTGGGTATCCCACAGCCAAAGGCAAAGGCTGTGACCGACATCGAGTCAGGTGTGGAGGCTGCCAATAACATCGGCTACCCTGTATTGGTTCGTCCAAGCTTCGTGTTGGGTGGTCGTGCAATGCAGATTGTAGGTAACGAGGAGACTCTGCGCCACTACTTGCGTTCAGCTGTTGAGATTAACGAGAAGTCACCTGTATTGGTTGATAAGTATATCCAGGGTAAGGAGTTGGAGGTAGATGCTATCTGCGACGGCAAGGATGTATTCATCCCAGGTATTATGGAGCACGTTGAGCACACAGGTATCCACTCTGGTGACTCTATCAGCGTATATCCTACATTCAGCGTGAGCCAGAAGGTTAAGGATACCATCATCGAATATACCAAGCAGTTGGGTCTTGCAATCGGTATCGTTGGTCTTTACAACATCCAGTTTATCGTAGATGCCGAGGAGAAGGTGTATGTAATCGAGGTGAACCCACGTTCATCACGTACCGTGCCATTCCTCTCAAAATCGACTGGTGTGCCTATGGCAAAGATTGCTACAATGGTTATCTTGGGTCACTCACTCAAGGAGCAGGGCATCACAAACATCTACGAGGAGAAGAGCACTCGCTGGTTTGTTAAGTCACCAGCCTTCTCATTTGCGAAGATTCGTGGTGTGGACTCTTACCTCTCGCCAGAGATGAAGTCAACAGGTGAGGCTATCGGTTACGATGTGAGCCTAAACCGTGCACTCTATAAGTCATTGCAGTCATCAGGCGTTGCAGTGGCTAACTATGGTACTATCTTTGTAACTATCGCCGACGCTGATAAGCAGCGTGCTTTGCCACTCATCCGTCGTTTCTACGATTTGGGCTTCAATGTGGAGGCTACAAAGGGTACATGCGAGTTCCTTCGTGCCAACGGCATCCGTACTCGTCACCTCCGCAAGATCAGCGAGGGTAGCACCGAGATTTACGATGAGTTGCGTAAGGGTCACGTAACCTATGTGATCAACACTATCGACGTAAACCAGCACGGTACTCGTCGTGACGGTTACGACATACGTCGTGCGGCAGCCGAGAACAACGTTACACTCTTCACATCGTTGGAGACTGTGAGCGTATTGCTCGACGCGCTGGAGGAGATCACTATGGGAGTTTCAACCATTGACGGTAAATAATATGTACAAAAAAGGTATATATAAAGTAGTTGCGAATACACCTCTCACACGAGAGGTGTATCGTATGATATTGGAGGGAGACACGCAGTGGATTAAGCGTCCTGGTCAGTTTGTGAATATCGAGCTGGAGGGTCTTTACCTGCGTCGTCCTATCTCTATCTGCGATTGGGATGAGAAGACAATCACTATCATCTACAAGGTCGTAGGCAAGGGTACCGAGCAGATGAGTCAGATGCAGCCAGGCGTAGAGCTTGATGTCTTGACAGGTCTTGGCAACGGCTTCAACCCAGAGCCTGCGGTGGAGAATACCAAGTCGCTGCTTGT